>CAYHBU010000075.1:0-4072 GCA_964354925.1 uncultured Candidatus Saccharibacteria bacterium
TTTCTTCTGCCCATTTGTCCGGATGTTCAAGCACAAAATCCGCAGGGTCTTTGCCTGATGGCACAGTGACCACCTTTACATTGAATTCATCCGCCAACGCCATATCGATTGCCCTCTTTGTCGCCTTATCACCGGCACTGTCCATATCAAAACAAGTGTAGATGTTATCGCTTAATCTTTTCAATATATTCAAATGGTCTCTCGTCATAGCAGTACCGGATACTGCAACTGTATTCTTCACTCCGGCCTGATGAGACATTATCAGGTCCATATATCCCTCTACTAAAATAGTGAAATTACTTTTCCTTATTTCCATCTTGGCTTTATCAAACCCGTAGAGAACCTTGCTCTTGTCGTAAATCAAAGTCTGGGGAGAATTGACATATTTAGCTTCATTTTCTTTGTCGTGGAAAATTCGTCCGCCAAATCCGATAATATCTCCGGAAGAATTGAAAATTGGGAACATTATCCTATCCCTGAATCTGTCGAAATATCCGTTGTTGCTCCTCTCGCTCCTGACTGCCAAGCCGGCTTTTTCTATGTCTTGAGCTTGGAAATTTTTAGCTGACAAAAACTTCAAAAGTCCATCCCAAGCATCCGTACTATACCCGATTTTGAATTCTTCGATGGTTTCATTTTTCAATCCACGCTTTTTAAGATACGCCATCACCTCAGCATTTTGTTCGAGATTTTTTTGGAAATATTCACTGGCCGATCTGCAAATCTCCGACAATATCCCTCTCTCGGTCCTGACTTGAGGATCCTCTCTTTTCAATATCACTCCTGCGCGATGGGCCAGATTGCGAAGCGCGTCTCCGAATTCCACTCCCTCTATCTTCATTACAAATTTAAAAATATCCCCTCCTTCATTGCAACCAAAACAATGCCAAATCTGACGAGCCGGAGACGCCATAAAAGATGGCGATTTTTCTTGATGGAACGGACAAACCGCTCGGAAATTAGTGCCGGCCTTCGAGAGCTTTATATAGCTCGATAGAACCTCAATGATATCGAGCTTTGCTTTGATTTCTTCAATAGGAGTTAACATATCTTACAAAATACAACTTGCAACACAATAAATCAAATCTTGATCCATTGCCGATTGCAGATCGCTGACCATCAGTTAATGCATTAACGCGTGATGGTAATAACTTCGTCAATTTCGGCACTAGGAGCGTCTACGGTTACTTTGCCATTTGAATCTCGCATTATGCGATAACCGCTATCATAATCGGCGCAAGAATCATAAAAACCTTTTTGTGGGTCATGTGGCATCTTATCGAGGCGTGTCGGCACAAGACAAGGGCACATATCATAACCGTCAGAACTTTTTATAACGGTTAAATTTTCCGGCAATTGATCGGCCGTACACTCTAAAGGCTTCTGACTATCTACGTTTACTTGATGCATAAGATTCAAGATAATGCCAATATCATCTCGACGCTGATCATTACGCGTCATACTGAATTGGCGTCCAGGATCAATAACAACAATAGTCACAGCAGAAAAAATCATCAATATGACAATAATGATAAAAAGGCGCACTAAAGTAAAACCTTTCTCATTATTATTGCATCTTTTCGTCATCGAATTATTTCAACAAATTAATCCCTACATCAAAATCTGACTTCACTCCAAAATATTTAGATGCAAGTCCCAATGTGGTCGTAAAAAATATCGTATCAATACCACCTGTAATGTTGTTTGATTTTAGATAATCCAAAACCATATTTCTGGCACGCGGTCTACCTATTTCCGCTTCAATGCTAAGGTTTTCATATATGTATTCTCCAAGTTTCGGTATCAGCGACGAACCACCGGACAATATTATTTTTTTGATTTTCTTATTATTTTTTTCTTCGTAATCGTTGACAACCTTCCTCATTTCATCGATCAAGGACTGCATCACATCCTCCAGCGCTAGAAAAACTCTCCCATCCTCCTTGTCCGCATCAAATCCAACATTCATCTTGAACATTTCCGCTTGCTCATATGTTGCATTCAATCGTTCCGACAATTTCTCGGTAAAATTTTCCCCGCCAAAATCAACAAGATGGACTGATTGCAATGAACCGCCATTAAATGCACTGAGGACTCCATATCTACCACCGATATCAACGATCAAAACATCATCATAATCGATATCAATGGCTCTTAACGCACAAAGAGAATTCAAATCAAAAAGCTCAGGAACCATATCTAATTCCTCAAAAAGCAACCTATACTCATCGATATCGCTTTTCAAGGCCGATACAAAAAAGGCGATTTTTGCATCGTCGACGTCCATAATATCAAAATCCCAATAGCTCTTTTCCAGATCGACAGAGACCATCTTCATCGCCTCGGAAAGAACATCTTCCTTCTTTATATCCTTGTCCTCGGGAAACCGAAAAATATTCGTAGCAACGATTGCATCTGGTATGGCTAGCGCGATTTTGTTTGTGCTCGCTCCACTGGTATATTCTTTCAACTTCAAAACAAGTTGTTTTCTATCAATAATCCTTCCCTTATCAACAATGCCCTTTGTGATTTCAGACCTAGAAATAAATGATGCTTTTATTTTTCCGAGAAATTGCGAGACTTGTAGAATCTCGATTGAACTATCGGATATGTCTACAGCCAAAATTTTTTTAGGTAAAAAGTTCATTTTATAAATTTAATCTATTATCTCTCATATCGCGACTCTATCCTGAATCAGATTTTGGGAGCTAGATATTGTTTTATCTTTGCTACGATATCTCCGATACTGAAATTAGCCTTGACTAAGTAATCGACGGCGCCCAATTGCCTTCCTTTGTCGAGGTCAGTCTGTTGGCCGAGATTTGAAAGTATGACTACTGGTATCGGATTGGTGACTGGGTCAGCCTTCAACTCCTGCAATACCTCAAAACCGTTCTTTTTGGGCAAGAGCAAATCAAGCAATACAATATTAGGGTTTTCTTTTTTGATCGTTGCGTATGCTGTCTCTCCATTGTCTACAGGGATAGCGTCAAAACCCTCATCTTTCAAGCGAAAAATCAGCACTTCTGACAAGAACTTATCGTCCTCCACTAAAACAACTTTTATTTTTGGGTATTCTTCGGGCATATTTAAAATATATCGTTACCTTTAATCATTTTCGAATTATACCAAAAAACCCGTTATTCCCAAACAAATGGCGTTAATCTCATTGGGATTTTTCATAAAATCTATTTTTTAATATCATGTCCCATTTTAAATCTTTTTATGACATTCCACTTCCATAAATATTTCGCATAGCTGGCTATATGGATGCGCGTTAGTTTGTTTTGTAAAATATCAAACAACCCGCCACCCTTATCGGATGATCTGGCATGATAATGGACAAATTCCGTTGACGGGAAATAGACCACCCTCAACCCCGCTTCTTTGAAAGATCGGCACAGATCAGTGTCATCAAAATACATAAAATATCTCTCATCCAACCTCCCTCCTATTTTGTCCAAGTTTTCCATTCTCATTAAAAATGCAGCTCCCAATATCCAATCCGGCTCAAAAGGATTTTTTATGTCTATGTCCTTGTAGTTGAATTTATCAAGAATTTTTCTTCCCAATCTTGTCTTGCCAAAAAACGTCCTTCTCGCTACCACAGTCAATAATGTGTATTTGCGGAAATATGTCTGTTGCACAGAACCGTCCAAACCAAAAAGACGCGGGCCCAAAAAACCAACATCGCTATTTCGCTCGACATAATCAATGATTTTCAATACATCATCCCCATTTTTTATTAAAATATCAGCATTAATGACGAAGGCATACTCTCCCTTGGCCTCTTCCAGTCCAATATTGACCAATTTAGCGAACCCCACGTTTTCTTTGGTTCCAATGAAAAAAACGCTAGGATATTTTTTTTTCAGTCCTTCGATAGACTTATCGTCAGTTTCTCCATCAGATACGATCACTTCATAGGAAACGTTTTTAACCTCCCTCAAGATCGCATCCAAACACGCCACCAATATTTCCGGCGTTTTGTAGTGAGGTATGATTATGCTTAATTTTGGATTTTGCATTTTATTCTTTTATTCTAAATTCTATCATGATATTGGCCGAATTT
>CAYHBU010000076.1:0-4058 GCA_964354925.1 uncultured Candidatus Saccharibacteria bacterium
CATAGTAATATAGTCCTGTTTCGGAATCCAGTTCTTTGCCGGTGAATTTATGGGTATTTTCAAAAGAACCTGATTTCTGGTCTAGTCTGGTGGTGCCATAAGGATGATAATCAATTAATTCGACTTGATTGCCTGATGAATCGGTAATAATCGATGATCCTCCCAAATGATCCTTGTGGACATAATACGTGGTTTTGATACCTGAGACGGTTTCTATGAGAGCAACCCTGTCATCTCCACCATAGATGTGTTTGGTGATTTTGCCTGAGGGGTCTATTTCATAATACTTGCTTACATATATCGTGGTATTTGCTCCCTGGACTTTTTTAACTCTGTTGCCTTCGTTGTCGTAGTAGTAGTTGTAGGTTGCATCTCCAGCTATTGAGGAGATTAGCCTATTGTTGTAATCCCAAGTGTATGTGTAAGTGCCATCTCCGGTGAGATTGCCGTTATCGTCGTAGGTGTAGTTGGTAGAGCCGGTGGTGGTGACGGCGTGGGGGTTGGTTTTGGAAGTTTGAGAATATGTATAATTGCCGATGTCTGATTTGTTGGTGATGTTGCCGATGGAGTCATAAGCATAGGTTTGAGAGTAGTTACCAGCTGGAGAATTGGTAACCATAACCGAAGCTAAGCGGTGCAAGTTATCATAGGTATAATCATAAGTTCCATAAACATTATTACCTGCAAGATTTACAATTTTCGTGATATTCCCCACTGCATCATAAGTATAACTTATATATTGATAAGTATTTCTATTGTCTTTCATCACGAAATAATCAGATCCATCACTCCAAGCTCCTTCTGCGCCAGTAATACCCTCGTCATCCCAAAATTTCATTCTCCAAAAATATTTCTTGCCATCCAATACCAATGGTAGCCCACCATAAGAAACTTGAGTAGATCTTTGGCCTTGTAAAAGAGTTAGAGTTAATTCAACCTTGCCACTATCCCACTTTGGAGCAGAAAAATTTCCACCATCTTCGACTACTTGGACCTGATACCATTTTGCATAATCTCCAGCATCTGGGTCATTGTAGATCGCATCAAAATTAGGATTTGGATTCGTAATATCAGATGGGCTAGACAATCCTTCCGCATGCAATAAAGTCGGTGCCATTGGAGACTGATTAGAGAGATAATAAGTGACGGTTAGTTTGGGATCTTGGGATATGCCAGCTCGTTCAGCATAGTAATAGTAAATTTCTGATTTGCTATTTGCTATCATACCAGGCTCAATATTGGATCTATCTGCACTATTTCTCGCTCCAAACTTAGAAATACCCACTACATTTATGTTATTTATCCCATCGGAATTCAAAACAAAATCATTATACCCATCAGCAAAAGAACTCATATTGATCGAGGCATATGCGGTTGTGCCAAATTTTGTATAATCATAATCACTGGCGGTAAGCGCAGTATTAGAAGCTGGATTAGAGCTGACAATATCAATATTCAAATTGAAATCATTATAATTGACTCCATCCTTATGCAAAGAAAGGGATGCTGATGTGACGATTGTTCCACTATGGAGAGAAGATGTATCAAACAAGAATATGCTGCGTGACATTGCCCACCATGTGGACCAACTCGACCTCAAAGAAACTCCGCTACCCGCACCAGCCTGAGAAGCGTCATCGTTTGACGAAAGTCCATCACCAGTTCTTTTATTTACCCAATCATCAGAAACATTTGCTCTTCTTACTTCACCATCAACAGTCGTAACTTCCGGATGAGCATTAGGATAAAAATTATCAGTCGGATCAATCGTAATCGGGTAAGCGAGACCTGTTGTATTAAGCGATAAATCCACAAAATAATTAGCGCCATTTTGTCTTAAAGATACTGCAACGTCTCTGCGCACTCCTTCTGCATCTACCGCAAACGGCTTATCAGTTTGCCATAGCAAATTTCTATTTTTGTCCTTATAAATTATTTGGCTATCTGCAAATTCAACATTCACATTAGTCGGATGCAATTCAAAAGAAAATTGTGTTGGAGCCGTGCCGTCTTTTAATACAATTTCTTCTTTCAATCCATACCATCTATTTTTGTAAATCAAATCGGCTGACTGCCAAGCATTTATATATTTTGCGGTTGTTATTTTATCGCCCTCTTGTTCCAATATAGCGTCAACGTTATCAGCGTCTATCGGCCTGTAGCTCACAAATTGTCCTGCCTTACCTATTTTTCTTGGCTGTTGGGCTTTTTTAGGCACTCGGCTTTCAAATTTGTGAGCCTTGTTTTTATATTCTATGCCATCATCCACCATATCCAAATCAATATCCTGCCAGAAATCATTAGCGTCTTTATAATGGATGTTGCCAATATGGAATTCCGCTGTTATTGAATTGTCGCTATTCAAGTAATGTTTTGAATTAGCAGTTCGTTCGCTTTCCAATTCAGCAATTCGATAAGTAGCCATTGCATTCGGATCGGGCATATTTAACAAAGGATCAAATCCTCCTTGTCCTCCGATATTTTTATATGTTGCCTTATTTGTCAGCCTGTAAAGTTGGTTGGGGTTATAAGTGTTTTGAGTCGAAGCATTATTAGCATAATCGATTTGTGACGACTGATTATTGGATGAATAATCATAATTTCCAACAACACTAGCGGGATTCGCTTCACCAGATTCTTTCTTTAAAATTCTTTCCAGCTGTCCTCCGGCGTTATATTCATATGTTATTTCCGCATTATCCGGATAAATTATTTTTGTTTGATTGCCCTGCAAATCATATTCAAATTGAGTCAAATAATTAGTACTGTTAATCGTTCTTGTTTCTGTTTTGACTTTATTATGTGAGTTATACGTGTAAGCAGTTGTAATATCGGCATTTGCAACATTTGCCAAATAACCAACGCCGTTAGTTGCGGTGTCGTAAGTATAGGCAACTTCCGTGCCGGTTTGTCCAGTATAATCCTCGGTCGAAATTCGATCTAGTTCGTCATAAGTGTAATTTGTAGTTTGATTTTTGGCATCGGTTTTTGATGTCAAATTGCCTTTGTTGTCATAGCTATAATTCCAAACGCCAAAAGTTTGGTCCGATAAAGCATGTAAATCTTCGGCCTGAGTCCTGCGACCCAATGTATCATAAGTGAAATTCCTTACATTGCCCGCATTGTCAGTTATTTTCGTTAAATATCCGAGTTGATTATATGTATATTGAGTAGTATAGGTATTGGCGCCATTCATTTCTTCAACTTTAGTAAGCCTGTCAAAAGCGTCTTTGTAGGCCTTTTTGACTTTGCTAGAAGCGTCGGTCGTATTTACCTGCCAAGGCAAATACGTATTGGTGGTCGCACCAACTGAATTTTGAATTTGAGTGACTCTGCCTAATGTATCGTAGGTATAGGTATTTTTAGGATTTGATCCGTTGGGAGAACTGTAAGTTGCACTGGTTGCGAAAAACGGCAAATATTCATTAACGATCTCACTTCGGCCGTTGTATGAAAAATCTTTTACATTAAATTGATTTGTTGTTTCCGCCTGATCTCTTGTTTGAATTTTTCTCTTGAATCCATCGTAATAAGTATAGGAATCAACATAATTTGTTGTGTCTACATAATTTTTGGTTTGAACCTTTCTCGTCATACCGGAGTCGGTATAGATATTTTCGGTTTGAGTTCTAAGGGTTGATGTTGTGGTAAGGTCTGGAACCTCAACTTTGGTTAATCTGCCGAATGAATCGTAGGTGTATTGGGTTTTAAATGTATTGGAATCGGTTTTGCTTAAAAGCTTTCCGAAAACTATTGAATAAGACACGCTTGTTGACTGATTTTTGGCGTTAGTAATTGTGGTTGGATAAAAATAGTTGGAATCATAGGCAATGGTTGTAGAATAATTTCTTTCATTAGTTTCACTCATGACATTGCCGTATGAATTGTATCCTTTTTGAGCGTTTATATAAGTAGATCCGGTAATCCATCTTTCCTCTTTGGTTTGATTGCCGTCTGTGACTATTCCTAAAGACTGGTTGTCATAATATATCTTTTGCAGCCAGATTTGATTATCGCCACTATCCAGTTTGGTGATTTGATATGGTAATCCGAGAATA
>CAYHBU010000077.1:0-3996 GCA_964354925.1 uncultured Candidatus Saccharibacteria bacterium
GTAAGCGGCGGAAAACACGCATCGCTTGGATCTCCGTTCAACTCTGAATACGACAAAACGGGGTATGTCGTCCAGCAATGGGTTGACCTCCCTGTCTTTGACGGATTTCATCCGATCATCGGCTCATGGGTCATCGGAGACGAATCGGCGGGTATCGGTATACGAGAAGATCGCGGCGCTGTAACCGGGAACAATTCACATTTCGTTCCACACTACTTCACAGAATAAGGGGGTATTCATGAGCTACGTTTCAGTCACTGCGGTAACATGCTTTTTATTGTACCTGTTCCTGTCGTGCGGACTTCTCGCGCTCTTTACGCGTATCTATATCTGGATCACGCCGTATCATGAGCCGACCGATATCCGCGCCGGGAAAAAAGCACCGGCAATAGCGCTCGTTGGCGCGATGTTCGGATTCACCATGCCGATGCTCTCCATGTCATATCATGGGGCAAGCGCGATCGACTTTCTGCTATGGTCGGCGATCGCCATGGGCATTCAGCTTGTTCTCTTTAAGATGCTCTACAGTATCATTCCCGCGCAGATCGAGGCGGATAATCAGGCGGTCGGCATACTTTTTGCCGGAGCGTCGGTATGCGTCGGCCTCATCACTGCGTTCTCGCTCATCCCTCAATAACAACAAATACAAGGAGAAGAAAGAGATGAAAAAAGTGGTTATGTTCTTCCTCGCGATATTCGCGATCACATCGTTCTCCGGATGCGGATACAACAGCATCCAGAAAAACGACGAGGCCGTGAATGCGGCGCATGCGCAGGTGCTGTCTGTCTACAAAAAGCGTGCCGACCTCATACCAAACCTGGTTGAGATCGTCAAAGGATATGCCTCCCATGAAAAAAAGGTGTTCACTGAAGTAGCAACGGCCCGCGCAAAAGCCACGCAGATTGCACTTCCCAGCAATGCAACGCCTGAACAGGCACAGGCATTTTTGGAAAGCCAGAAGGGTCTTCAATCTTCGCTATCACGGCTTATCGCGATAGCGGAAAACTACCCGCAACTGAAGGCGGATCAGGGCTTCCGCGACCTCCAGCGACAGTTGGAGGAAACAGAGACCCAGGCAACGGCAGTGCGGAATAAGTACATCCGCTCGATCCAAGCGTATAACGACACTGTCCGCAAATTCCCAACGAACATAACAGCATGGCTTTTCGGATATGAGCGAAAACCACAGTTGCAGTTCGAGGACGAGACGGAGATCAAAAAATCTCCAAAGGTCATCTTCAACTGACCTGAAATAACAAAATAACAAAAAGAAGCCGGTGAAACTCACCGGCTTCTTTTCTTTTTACATCATTCCAGCTCCAGCGCAATGAGTTCGTATCTTCTTATACTCTCTTCATAATTGGGAAACGAATGATATAGATCGCGCAATTCATCGGGAGGCAGGATGAATATAAACAAGCGCTTCATGCTACCAGTATACCATCGGAATGATTCCTCGCTTACACGCGACACACGGGGTCTAGCCCCGTAGAATCACTTTGGCTACATCTTTGTAATATTTAGTAGATTCATATTATGGGATAGTTATAATCATAATATAATCCATACAAAAAACAGAAATGCCAAAGTAGCTCTACGGGGCTAGACAAAATTTAATTTTTGTGTATAATAGGTTAATATTAATTTAAATCTTTAATCTCAAAAACATGATTGCAGTAGTACGAACCGGCGGAAAACAATACATCGTAAAGGCCGGAGACAAAATAAAAGTTGAGAAATTGGACGGCGAAATCGGCAACACCATCACATTATCAGATGTTCTTTTAATCAGTGATGATCAAGACACCCAGGTTGGCAGGCCTCAGGTAGAAGGCGCTTCTATCGAAGCCAAGATTTTGAATCAAGGCAGAAGTAGGAAGGTTATCATCTTCAAATACAAGAGAAAGAAAAGAGAGAGAACGAAGAAGGGCCACAGACAGCATTTCACAGAACTCGAAATAGTAGGTATCAAATCAAAATAAAAAAATTCCCGCAATGCGGGATTTTTTTATTTTGAAAAATCTATATTATGTTTTTCTAACTTCTATTCTGTATCGCATGCATCAAGGTGTCTTGATCGGCGTATTCAAGGTCTGCACCACGAGGAAGACCGCGGGCTAGGCGAGTAGTCTTTAGATTCAGATCGGATAGGTTTCTCAATAGGAAGGAGACAGTCGCATCTCCATCGGGGGTCGGATTTATTGCGAAGATCAATTCAATGTCGCTTTTTTGGGTTCCGGAATCTATCAGTTTAACGATCCTGTCTTTGAGATTTTTCAGAAGGAATCCCTCTTCTTGGCTATCCTGAGTGGTGTATATGTTGCCACCAAGGATATGATATACGCCGTTATAATGCCCGGTTTTTTCTATGGCTAGAATATCAGTTTCTTTTTCCACGACGCAGATGACAGTTCGGCTTCTTTTGGGATCGGAGCAGATATGGCAAGTGGTCGATTCTCCGCCATTTTTATCAAAAATAAAAAAACAATTCGGGCAAACTTTAACTTCGCTTTTTAGATTTTGGAGATCTTTGATGAAGCCGTTGAATTGAGTATCCGGTTGCCTCAAGAGATGAAAAACAAATCGCGTTGCTTGGCGTGATCCTATGCCTGGAAATTGGGAAAAATATTTTATTAAATTTTGGAATTGTTTGGGAAGCAAATTAGCTGAAAAGCTGAAAAGCTAATAAAGCGGAAAAGCTGATTTCATAATGCCATTGATTATTAGATAACTTTTAAGCTTTTAAGCTGTTAAGCTTGATGTTTAGAATTCTACATTGATTCCGCTATCGATATTCATATCTCCGTATTGATCGGTCATGTCTTTGAATGCAGCTCTTTGATCATCGAAGTGCAGATCGATAGCGCCCACAGGACCATTCCTATGCTTGGCTATGATTATTTGAGCAGTATTACTTTTTTTATTCGGGTTGTCTTTTTCTTCTTCGCGATAAATGAACAGCACGACATCAGCGTCTTGTTCGATGGATCCGGAATCGCGAAGGTCAGAAAGTCGAGGAATCTTGGATGGTCGTTGTTCAACGGCACGAGATAACTGTGATAAGGCGATAACTGGCACATTCAATTCCTTGGCAAGACCCTTGAGAGAGCGCGATATTTCCGTGATTTGCTGGACCGGATTGTCGGAGTCGCCACGAGGTTTGATGAGTTGTAAATAGTCGACAACGATGAGTCCCAATCCATGTTCGGCTTGGAGTCTTCGCGCCATAGTTTTCATCTGTAGTACATCTGGCGATGCCGCATCATCTATAAATATTTTCGCGCTTGATAATTTATTGAGAGAATCTCTGATTCTGGCAAAGTCATTGAATTCTCCTTCCATTTCGAATTGGCCAGTTCTCAGTCTCCATAAATCAACATTAGATTCAGCAGAAATCAAGCGATCAACTACCTGTTCCCTGGACATTTCAAGAGAGAATATCCCGACAGATGTTCCGTGCTGGAGGGAAGCGTTTTTGGCAATCGATAAAGCCAGAGATGTCTTACCAAGCGATGGGCGAGCGGCTAGGATTATCAAGTCCGAAGGCTGGAGACCAGCAAGCATATCGTCCAATTTTTTGAATCCGGTTGGGACGCCACGCGGAACATCACCTTTGTGGCGCATTTCGATGCGCTCCCAAGCCTCATTCAATGAGTTCTTGATAGGAGTGAATTCTTGCTTTAGGGATTGTTGCGAGATACTAAATATCTTTTGTTCGATATTATCGAGGAGTTTGTCTATATCAGTTTCTTCACTATGGGACATTTCGGCGATGTCGTAAGATGCGCTCATGATATCGCGGAGGATTCTCTTTTTCTGAATTATGCGGGCATGATTCACGATGAGACCAGCACTGGAAGTGGAGCTGACAAGGCCAGAGAGGTGGCTCGATCCGCCGATATCTTTTAAGACCCCCATCTCCTTTAATTTGTTGGAAACACTCAAGATATCAAGGGGTTCGCCTCTTTGGTAGAGGTCGAGCATAGCCGTATAAA
>CAYHBU010000078.1:0-3921 GCA_964354925.1 uncultured Candidatus Saccharibacteria bacterium
TTTCCACGATATCATACTTGCCCTTTTCAGTCGGAACTAAAATTTTCGCATCAGCCAATGGAAGCAATTTACCACCATCAAATCCAGCCAAAGCAATTACCGGTATGCCGAAATCCTTTGCCACTTCAACCGCTTTTATTATATTTATGGAATTACCGGAACTACTGATAGCGATCAAGACATCTGTCTCTTGGATGTAATTTTTTAATGGGCCGGCAAAAACCATGTCATAACCGACATCATTAGCCCATGCAGTCAGCTCCGAATCGGTTGTCGGCAATGCTATAGCCTGAAAACGTTTCGTATCCCTATCTAATCTGTGGCCAAAAACCGTCTTGTTCAAATCCCCTACCATATGTCGAGCGATCGCCAAAGATCCGCCATTGCCTATGACATAAATCCTCCCGTCTCTTTCATAGGTCGCCTCTAAAATCTTGAAAGCTTTCGCGATCTCCACCTGAGAGACCAATTTTAAATGCTCACTTATTTCATCAAAAAAATTAGCAACGTATTTCTCCATAAAATTATCTTTATCTATTTGCCTTATAAACAATATCCGTGCCACATTCTGTAAACTTGACTGGAATCTCTTCAAAACCAGTCATATTATTATCCTTAGCAAAACTTGCAACCGAAGACCTGATACCATCTTGTTTCTCCGGAGGAGCCACGAACATCATACAACCACCTCCTCCGGCTCCTAAAATTTTCCCGCCCCAGGCTCCAGCTTTCAAACCATTGTCATATAAACCATCGAAAACTCCACTAGAAACATTGGAAGCAAGACTTTTCTTTTTCTTCCATCCATAATCCAACATCTGGCCCAAGCTATGATAATTTCCAGCTAATAATTCTTTTTCAAAATCAGAAACAGAACCGGCCATCTCCTTCAATGTATCCAACTTATTTGAAGTATTAGCCTTCTGTTCTTTCAAAACACTGCTAGCCGGCCTAGTCACTCCAGTAAAAAACAAAATTAAATGATTTTGCCATTTCATCTTATTGTCATGAGAAATATAAACCGGCTTCACATCCACGGTTTCATCGGGATTGAATTGGATGATATTAAAACCGCCAAAAGCTGCTGCGTATTGATCCTGTTTCCCGATAGGCTCTTTCAATAAATTAATTTCCAAACGACAAGCTTCTTTTGCAGTATCTTCCTTGCTAAGATTTCTACCCTTAAAAGAATGGAGCCCCTTTAACAGTGCAGCAGAAAAAGCACTGGAAGAACCAAGTCCGGCATTTGAAGATATATCGGCAAATGAAGCGATTTCTATATCTTTATGGATACCTAAGTCCAAAAGAGCGTGCTTTACACGAGTATGATTCAATTGAGAAGGATGATCCACCACTTCAGCATCGCGATATTTGACAATAACCTTTTTAGTATGAGGTATGTGATTCACTGTCACATACGTAAATTTATCAATAGTTGCAGAAATAACACGCCCAGGATGCTGGCGATAAAAATCCGGGAGGTCTGTGCCCCCTCCCACGAAACTTATTCTCAGTGGCGCTCGTGCTATAATCATAATAATCAAAGAATACCACAAGTTTTAGTTTTTTCAACATAAATTAATTTGACTAATTATCGATTTTCTGTGATATTAAAAATCTACGTATGTTTCAAGCAATAAAATGAAAAAACTGAACAACGATAAAACTCCTGCAATATTCCTTGATCGCGATGGGGTCTTGATCCAACGTCATCTTTTGACATGGCAAAAAAAACAGATGCGCCTTGCCAAGAATATCGTTCCTGCCATAAAACGCCTCAACAAACAAAATATACCTATCATCGTAATCACCAATCAGCCGGTGGTTGCGCGAGGCTTGATCTCTGAAAATGGCGTCAAAAAATTACACGACATTTTGCAATCTCGCTTAAAAAAACGGGGCGCTTTCATCGACAGATTTTATTTCTGCCCTCATCACCCCGAAGCCACCTTGAAAGAATACAGGAAAAAATGTTCTTGCCGAAAACCAAACATCGGCCTTTTCAAAAAAGCAGCCAAAGACTTCAATATTGATTTCTCAAAAAGCATATTTGTCGGCGATATGACCCAAGACGTTCTAGCTGGTAAAAAAATCGGCACAAAAACTATTTTACTGACCAGTTGCGGCTACAAGGGCAAAGATGGCAAATTCGATATTAAACCAGACTACAAGATAGGCACCTTATCTGGAGCCTTGACAACCTCTTACAATTTGTTATTTAATAGCAACAACAGATCCTTAAAATAACAAATTTACTATAAAACGGAGGTAGCGATGACCGACATTCTGATGATTTTCCCGCGTCCGTCTGCCGGCTCTCCTCAAAAGAATACTGCCTTGTCAATATTCTACCCTGGGGAAGCGGCAGCCAAAGAAGGTTTTGAAGTTGATTACTGGGATGAAAGGTTTGACTCTTTGGATGATTTGCATAAAAAAGCATCTAGGACAAAGATGTTTGGGATAAGTTCGCTATCAGGCTATATGCTTGGTCGCACCATTGAGATTCTAAAATGGTGCAAAAAAAATCACCCAGAAAAACCGACTATCCTTGGAGGCGTACACGTCACTTTTTTGCCAGAGAGCTCGTTGCGCGAGCCTTTTGTCGACTACGCCGTTCTCGGAGAAGGAGAGAAAAGATTGCCCCAGCTGATAAAAGCAATTTTATCAAAGCAGGGACTCGAAGAACTCGACGGAATCGGATTCAAAAAAGATAACAAGATAATCATCAATGAGAGGAAGGGGCTACTTGATCTGTCAAAAGATTATGTCAGCCCCCTATCAGAAAGAACTGAGCGCTATTTCAAGATAGCGGCAGAGCGCAACGAAGTCATAATGCCAAGCACCAGAGGCTGCCCTTGGGCCAGCCGTCGCGGAGCTTGCACATTCTGCTCTGTCAGAGATCAGTATCTCGGCTCATATCGAGTCATCCCTTTTGAACATTGGGCAAGGGACATCGATAAAATATACGCGCTTCATCCTTTTTCTTTCATAGAACTTGAGGATGAAAACTCGTCATATTTTATAAAAAGCCTGGACAAGTATGCTTCGCATCTGCAGAAAAAGAAAATCAGTTTCCATCTCCATTTGAGGGCTGACCAGCTCCAAGATGAAGAAACCATAGAGCGCTTGGCACTGTCTGGATGTACTAAGATCCACATAGGCGTAGAGTCTGGCAGTGACAGGGTCAGAAATAAAATCTATAACAAGCGCGAAGAAAAGAAATGCTTTTATATTGCTGCCAAGCTTCTTGCCAAATACGGCATCGAAGGAGTCTATACCTATGTCATAGGAGCTCCTTCGGAGACCAATGATGAAATGATGGAGACTTTGAGATTATCCGATGAATTAAGAAAAATCCATCCGCGAGGCAAATCAAGATCTACGGTGTACGTCTTGATTGCCTTGCCGGGAACGGGAATCTTTGAGACGGCAAAGCAACACGGCTGGCGAATACCGAAAACAATGGAAGATTGGAGCAAGGCTTCAGCCGCTTCCAATCCGACATTGCCCGCAGAAGTAAACAACATTTACTTCATAGCGGGGTTACACCACAATCGCTACCATAAGACGGCTCAGAATTTTCCTGGATTATGGAGACTCCTGATAGCGCCATTCGAAATCCTGACAGAAATAAGATGGCGATTGGGATTTTTCAAGTTCTTCAAGATCGAGAAAAAGATAATAGGAAAGCTCATTGCTTTCCGAAGTAAAAGATAACTAAAGGAGCATCCAAACGGATGCTCCTTTTTTGTTTACTTTTTAGAAACTTCTTCAAAGAATCTACTATACCTCTTGAACATCGCCTCTTCAGAAAAAAAATCCAACGCATATCTTCTGGCATTATCAGCCAAACCCATTCTTAGGGCATTATCTTCTATCATCAACCTTATGCCATCAACCAATCCGTTCAGATCATTCACC
>CAYHBU010000079.1:0-3861 GCA_964354925.1 uncultured Candidatus Saccharibacteria bacterium
ACCACCGAGATCTACACTCTTTCCCTACACGACGCTCTTCCGATCTCTTGTTTGGCGATATCACCTTTTGCATACCTCATCTTCAATGCATCAACCGCAGTTTCTTTGTGTCCGAAAATCCAAAGCTCACCCTTGAATACTTTCAGATACAACCATCTGACCAAAGCGACAATCACCACTATTGTGATTGCCCAAAATATCACCCATAAGGCAACCGACAGAATCATCGAAATGATTCCCCAAAAACCAACATCGCCCCAAGCATTATTCATCATGCCATATCCGCCACCAAACCTGTTGGCTCCATCCATCATTCCATAACTACCCCAATTACCGCCACTCATCATCTGGGAACATTTTTCTTGCCAGTCATCTCCGATAGCAAATGCTACGTTGGCTGACAGGACAATGCTCATTACAACTAAAAACAATCCTAAGTATTTTTTCATAAATTTTTATTTTAAAAATTATCTTATCTTAAGCTAAACTGAACGACCTTTTATTGCTTGCTGTCTAATTTCAAAATTTCTTCTGTTAGTTGCCTATAGGCTTTAGCGCCGTGGCTGTAAGGATCATGCTGTAAAATAGTCTTGGAAAAACTCGGTGCCTCCGCCAAACACACATTGCGAGGTATCACCGCTTCAAAGACATAGCCTGGAAAATTACGTCGCATCTCTTTAACTATTTCGCGAGACAATCTATTTCTCCTATCAAACATAGTCAGTATCGCTCCCTTGATAATCAACTTTGCGCCAAGATGAGTCTTGAGCAGGTCAATGGTCTCAAGTAATTGACCAAGACCTTCCAAGGCATAATACTCACACTGCACCGGTATGACCACCTCATCAGACGCCATCAAGGCATTGAGCGTCAAAATACCAAGACTCGGCGGACAATCAATCAATATATAATCATAATTCTCTCTCAATGGCTCAAGAGCGTTCTTCAATTTTATTTCTCGGTCTTCAAAATGAACGAGCTCAACGCTGGCACCAGCCAAATCCTGATTAGCGCCTATCAGATCCAATCCCACGACTCCGTTATTTTGTATGGCGCTTTGAGCGGTCAGCGCTCCCATAATCACATGATATATGTTGCCCTGGAGTTCGTACGGCTTGAAGCCAAGTCCGCTCGTAGTATTGCCCTGGGAATCCAGGTCGACTATCAAGACTTTCTTGCCAAGCGCCGCAAGATAAGCGCCAATATTGATAGTTGACGTGCTCTTGCCTACTCCGCCCTTTTGATTGCACAAACTGATGATTTTACCCATATAATAGCTATTTCTTATTTTAATTCTATATTATTTTCATGACATTTACTATATACTCAACTTAGATTTTAGCAACACCTCTCTCAAAAAATAAAACCCCGACTTTTCGTCGGGGTTTTAACATTAAAGCAATGCTTAGCCTATCAGCGAGGGAATCGGCCGGGATACTGTTTGTCCCAAAATTTCCTGTCTTCTTCTTGTATCGATTTGTAAATTTTATTTTTGTGCCTGATAAAAAGTGAAACTCCTCCGATTGCTACCACCAACAATACTAGAGCACCTCCCACAATAAGCATAAGCCCGCTTCCTAGTGTCATATTTTCACATCCTCCTATTTTGATTTTTATATGTTAACACATTTCCCCAGAAAAAGCAATGCCCCTTGGAAATGTGTATACTCATATTGCTCTTGACATTTTCATCAAATATTGATATAATATCATAATTAAAATCCAGGAGGTAGCATGATGGCTAACACAGGAAGCATAGGAACGGAAAAGATGATTTGGGTGTGGACGGGGTGCACTTTATTCATATTAGCACTCCTTGCGGAGATAATCCTCCGCAACGTTCTATGAGCCCAATCTCTCCATCAAAAACCCCTAATCTAACAGATTAGGGGTTTATTTATTCTCTTAACAATCAGCTAATTTAATTTCATTCATATCGCTCGTTTTTATTATTTCGCTTCTATGAAAATCGGATCTTTTGAGATCGAAACATTATCGCTCCGCCCTATCTTATCAGGAGTATATATCGGCTTATATTCAGAAGTTACTTTTTTCACTATATGAGATATTCTCACCTCTGAAGATTTTATCTCGGAAGATATATCGATACTCTTTTCACTGTCCGACCACATCACTAAAACTGGTTTTCCGTTTACAATAAATTTATAGCCGTCTTTTATCTTGGAGACAGAGCTAAATTTACCTATTTTATCAATAAGAATTTCTAAGGAATAATAACCAGGTTTCTTTTGTTTCACGTAGGCATCTTCCGACAATCTCATCGGTCCCCAAACAACATCTTTTACATCGTCCCTTGTGTTGTGAACATGAAGCCAATATGCTCTTTCGGCTCCGTTGGCAAAAATAAGCACAAACCTTTTTACTAAATCTTCTGCCTGCAAACTGCTGTCATTATTGTTCTTGGCATATGCTCGCGGATCCAATCCGCCAGTTTCCGTCACCCATATTGGTTTAGAGCAATTATTTGAAGCTAATATGCTGTTTTTAAACCAACTCAGCCGATCCGGGATAGAATCAAGAGTATAGTAAAGATGAAGGTCGGCTACGTCAAAATAACTACAACCATTTTTGAATATATAATTCATAAAATTTTGAGCGTTCCGAGCAGTAACGTTGGTAGAAAGTGCCTTATCATTTACATCAAAATCTGCGAGCGCAACACTGGAAACAAGAATTTTGGCGTTAGGATCCGCTTTTCTTATCGCTGAAACGCCATTTTTAAACAGACTAAGATATTCTTCTTTTGTTCCGTTCCAAAAATTATTAGGCGCTCCGTACACCTCATTCTCTATCTGATAGTATTTTACTTTTCCCTTATACCTATTGGACATATCAAAGACAAAATTATAATAATTTTGAATGTTTTCTGGTGGAGCTGAAGTGGTTTTTCTTTTACCATTTGCATCAGTCAATCCTTTCACAGCCCAATCCGCACTACTATAAATAGTGAACAACAAATCAGTATCAGGTGGCAATGTGTTTACTATCGTATCAGTATTGCTCCAGTCATAGCTACCATTTGACGGCTCAACAAATTCCCAAAATATATCAACACGCAAGAACTTTACATCCAAATCTTTCATGTATTCAGCCAAAACAGGTACATACTCCTTCTTAGTGTACTGATTCTGTCCATACCAAACATAATCAACGCCTATATGATTGATTCCGTCATCTACAGATTTTTTATTTTCAGGAACTATCCCGTCAGCTTTTTCATCTTTATCTGGAAACGGCGTTTCTATCGCTTCTGTAAATGTTTTCCCATCTGGTGTTTTGCATTGCCTTGGATTAGATCCTAAAATCGGGTAACCGACTTTGGCGCATTCTTCAAAAGTGGTAATTTTGGGGGAAGTGGATTTATTACCGATGGGAACGGTTTTATTGCCGGAAGAATCAGGGGAAACGGTTTTTCGGGAAATCAAATATACTCCCACACCCGAAGTGATGATTATGACACTAATTATTATAGCAAGAATAAGTTTGTTCATATTGTGATATTGCCTTGTTATAAATATACAAAATAATCAATTATTAATCAATTTCCCTCTCCCCTCTGGTCGAGATTATTAATTTTATAATCGCTCGATTACTCGCGGATAAAATTGTGACCAAGGTTCAATTCCTGTCGACACAAAGATACAGGATAAAACCACCCTTTTATTGGGTGGCTTTGTTTGGCGTCTTGGCGGGGGCTGTAGGAATCGCCTCTCCTTTCAGTCGAGACGCTACATTTTTATAGTCGTTCCGCTCCTTAAAAATGCGCGCCTTCGGTTCGATTCCCATTAGAATTTAAAATAATAAATAAATTGCTTTTTCTTGAATAATTTTATTTATTGT
>CAYHBU010000080.1:0-3861 GCA_964354925.1 uncultured Candidatus Saccharibacteria bacterium
GACTGGAGTTCAGACGTGTGCTCTTCCGATCTTTTTCTTTATCACGGAATTATCTTAAATTCCTTCTCGAATTCATTGGCATATCCCTCAATTTCAACCTCTATCTTATACCTGCCGGGGTTATTGAATATGACGCTCTGCCAAGGCAAGAACGAGGATCCTTTCAGTTCATACGGACCAAACACGATTTCTTCGGCATCACCAGAACAATCTACACTCGCTTCTCCTTTCAAACGTTTCCAAGCATCCCCTTCCCGATAATAAATTTCCAGCGGTTCGCTGGGGCATTCATTCTCTATGATGATTTCCTTGTCAGTCCTATTTTGGATAGCATAAAAAATCTCTTCTCCGATCTTGAATTCTTCTTTCGAAAGGATTATTTCAATGGCATCGGACGACAAATCCTTGTCTAGCAATTTCCCGACATTCGATAAATCAATGCCGATTTTTTCTTCCACTATTTTTTTAAATTCTCCAAGAAAAGAAAAACTGACGATAGCCACAACCGCCAATATTGCAATAATTATTTTTTTATTTTTCATCATAAAATTAATTTTGTTTTTATGCTTGTCGCCAATTATGGAAAATCCTGTATCCGGTTGACGCCAATATCATTGATGCTGTTGACCAATAAATCACCTGCATCCAAGGTGTCGCTGTATCGCTGCCAATCGCAACGCCATGGATGAATATCATGATGAAAGTCGGATAAGCAAGATAGTGCAATAATCTCCAAAGTTTTGGTGTTTTAATCTTGTAGAACAGGGAGCTCGCCATCACCGCCACAAAAAGATAGAGCGCAACCACTCCCAACCCGATGAATACCGGCTCAAAATCAGAAATGAACGGGATGAATAATTCTTTAATAGAGACATTAAGGAAGCCATCGAAGATCAAAGAAAAAACATGGGCAAAAATTGCGATAGTCAAAGTGATGCCAATATATTGATGAATCGTCCAAGCAGAAGACGGGCTTATAAAATCATATATTGTTTTTGTCTTGATCATTATCCCTGACATCATGATTAAAAATAAAAATACATAAGCCACTATCCCCGCTGAACGCGAAAAATACCAAGGCCATGGCCAATCATTGAGTCGCATCGTCAATAAAACGACGAATCCCAAGATAATCAAGAAAGAAATCATAAATGCCTTTTTGTAATTTATTTTATTGAGCATCATTTTATTTGATTAAGTATTTCTCCATATTATTTGATGATAAAATATTTAAATCACTGTCTATCATTAAGCATTCAGTATCTATTTTTCCGTTTATTAATTCCATACCGTCTTCTCTGCCCAAAATCAAAACTGTTTTAGCAAACACGTCAGCCTCTGATACAGAAGGCGCGATGACCGTCACTGCCAGTATGTCATTTACTACCGACAATCCTGTGCGTGGATCAATGATGTGATTCCATTTAAACCCTCCTCTTACTCCCTTCCTCTTCGCAACTCCTGAAGTGGCGATTGACATATTTTTATCTAACACGTTTATTTTAGCCAAGTCACTGTCCAAATCTTTGGGATTTTGGACGCCAACCGCCCAATTCTCATCACCATCTTTTCCCGCTAAAAATATATCGCCACCAGCAGAAATCCAAAAATTTTCCAGCCCCCGAGATAAAATATCTTGGACTATCCTATCTATAATATATCCCTTTCCTATCCCTCCCAAATCAATGCGAAATTCATCAGAAAAAACAACTTGCCTATTTTTTTCATCAATCGTAATTTCTGATAATTTGCCTCTTTTTTCAAATTTTTCCTTATGCATTCTTTCGCTAAATTCATTTTTATCCGGTTGTTCGACAATTACCTTATCAAAACTTCTGTCGTATCCAACACTCTCCAAAGCGCAAAGAACAGTAGGATCAAAAACACCTTTTGTTTCCAAGTGATATTTTTTCACTTCTTTCAATATTGCCAACATTTCTTCACTCACCTGAAACCTTCCGCAAGCACTATTCATTTGCGAAAGCTCGCTATCTTTTATAAAACGACTGAATCTTTTTTCAAATCTGGATACGCTATTCTTGATGTCATCTATTTCTTTTTTAACAACATCTTCTTCGATTCCCGAAAAACAAATAGCGATATCCGTACCTATTGCTCTGAATTGTTCTGATATTTTTTCCATCTATATTGCCTCAAGAAATAGTCGTTCTTGGAATTATTATCTTTTTAGTCGGTGCCGGCTTTTGTTGTTCTATGGGCTGTTGGACTTGTGGCACAGGTTGAATCGGCTGCTCTGCTGGCGCCTGAGACTGCATCGTGACTGGCTGTTGCTCCAATAGATTAATGGTTTCTCCCAAGAAAGCTTCTTTTTGCTGACTGAGCTCTTCCCTTATCGCAAGCTTTTCTCTTTCGTTTAAAAATATCATTATCAAGACCACTAAAAATATAGCCGACGCTCCTCGAAAAACATACTTCAACCATTTGTCTCCAAATGACTGTTCAAGAGACGGCACCATAGAAAATTTTTCAGTAAATATGTCATTTTCGCTCACGCCCATTCTCTTGAGACAATTCATCATTGCGGTCATAAAGGGCGGCGGACCGCAAACAAAAAATTTTTTATCGGAAATATTAAAATCAACAGTTTCCCAGATCATCTTCAGGTTAATAAAACACTTCTTCGCTCTCGCTACATCAGCCGACACATCTTCATCTGTGATGGCAAAATACGCCTTAAAGCTTTTATTCTGATCTTCAAGCTGTTTTATTTCCTGGAAATACAGAGCGCTCTCTATCGTCCTCGCACCATAAAGAAGCGTCAATTTATTTTGCAAATTGTTATCAAAAGCATACCTGAAAATACTCATAAATGGCGTAATGCCAACACCGCCAGCTACAAAAACTGCGTCTTTGTGTTTTTCCTGATCAAAAATGAAATTCCCGAAAGGTCCCAGAATATATATTTCATCGTCTTTTTTCAATTCAGCCAATCTTCTAGTGAATCTACCCATCATCTTTATGCCGAATTGCAACGATCTCTTCTGATTCGGAGAACTCGCAATTGAGAATGGATGTTCTTCCATCAATTTTCCATCTCTGTCGAAAATCATCAACATGGCATACTGCCCTGGCTGGAAATCAAAAACCGGCCCGCCATCTGATTTGGCGACATCGACTACGATAACTTCTCCGAGATTTATGGAGATATTATAAATTTTATATTTTTCAGCCCTCATAATGATTATTTGTATTTTAAAACAAAAAACTCTCAAAACCAAATGATCGGTTTTGAGAGTTTTGCTTTTTTAAAATACCCTTCAAGCCCCACGGTGATATTTTCAATGTCTCTGCTTGTGCCCGGGGTGGGACTTGAACCCACACGGCCTTACGGCCACACGATTTTGAGTCGTGATCGTCTGCCAATTCCGACACCCGGGCAAATTTTAATGAATTTAATATATAAAATAATGACATTGAAGTCAATCATATATGTGTTAAAATACCCATATGGCACCTCAAGACATCGAACAATTTATAGCGACTCTTAAAGAAGATTTGGACATCGAAGAATCTTTGATCGACGAATACTCAAAAGCTATCATTGACAGCAATTCGTTAGATTCTTTGGGTGATCTGGAAAAGGAGGAAATCCTAAAAATCATTGAAATTTTAAGAAGTGATTCTGTGTGGCATAAAAAGGCTATAGCCAAACTAATAGAAGATGCGAATGAAAATCCGTGGTCATAAATATATGGATAAAAATAATTTAAAAAAAATTTTTGAAGATTCTATGTTGACGATGGAAATCCAGGCGATAGAAAGGTATGAAATATTTTTGAGAAACTACCGAAATCAAAAAGCTAATGAAGTGATTGAAAAAATACTGGCCGACGAGATCAG
>CAYHBU010000081.1:0-3832 GCA_964354925.1 uncultured Candidatus Saccharibacteria bacterium
ACATATTAATGCGAGCACGCAACGAAAAATCCGGTATTCCGCAATACACGGCATCGGCTCCATACTCAAATGCGTATTTTAATTTTTCCAAACTCCCTCCGGGAGCGATGATTTCAGGTTTCTTATTCTTCATAAATATTTCTCCTTTTTAGCAAAGAAGCGGGTGGAGTATTTTGGAACATCCACAGGAAAATTTGCTTGGTGTTTTGCAGTATAATCTCCAAACTGCAAAACAAATTTTCCGAGGACGAGCGAATGAAGCCGCTGGAAGCGCAATGAGCGTTTCCAAAATACTCCACCCGCTTCTTTGCGTCATTATTCCACCACTACCACTGTCTGATTATTTATCAATCTCTGATACGTAGCACATATCTCCAATAGCTCATCATGCTTGCCTTCGCCGACTATTTTTCCATTTTCAACCACGATTATCTTATCTGCATCTTTTATGGTCGACAATCTATGAGCGATAATAATCGTTGTCCTACCCTTGGATGCCTGTTCGATTGATTGACGGATCAAAGCTTCATTCTCCGTATCGAGACTGGAAGTCGCCTCATCAAAAATCAAAATAGAAGGATTCTTGATAAGCGCGCGGGCAATACCAACTCTCTGACGCTCGCCACCGGATAATTTCACGCCACGCTCACCGATTATCGTGTCAAAACCTTTTTCAAGGCCAGTGATGAATTTATCGATACAAGCCATCTTGGCCGCATCCAAAAGTCTCTCTTCCTCTACCGCGCCACTGACTCCAAACAATATATTATATCTGAGCGTATTGTCAAAAAGAGCGATATCCTGAGGCACGATTCCTAGTGAAGATCTGAATTTTTTTAAACTCAGATTTTTGAGGTCGTTGCCATCAATCAAAATGCGTCCATTATCCGGGTCATAAGCCCTGACTAAAAGTTGCACCAGAGTAGACTTTCCGGCTCCAGATGGACCGACTATCGCCACTTTTTGCCCAGATTTGATCAATATATCAATATCCCTTAAAACATATTCTTTTGATTTTGTTTCTGACTTTTCACTCTTCGGTTCTTCCCTGTTCTCATCTCTCACATACTCTCTTTCGGGATACTTAAAAGAAACGCCTTCAAACCTTATTTCTCCATTTATTTTTTCTGGCACGATAGGATTTTTTATTTCCTTGATATCAGATTCGACATCGATCAAAATAAAATATTTTTTAACCGCAGTATACATCTCAATTGATCTGCGATGGACATTGGAAAGATGATTCAGTTCATTAAAAGCACTGTTGGACCATGACCAGAAAATCACCAAAGAACCAGGAGTATAAACCTTCTGGTAAACGAGGTAGATGCCGATTGCCATCACTGCAAATTTAGTCAGGTTAGAGAACAGGCTTCTTGCGTGTGAAAAAATAATGAATTTCAACCAAACTTTTTTTGCGAAATCAAAAGACTTTTCCATTTGATCGTCATATTCATTGATGACTTCTTTTTCTTTGGCGTTGGCCTCCACCAAGCTTATATTCCTCAAAATCTCGCCATGCTTCTTGCTGGTTTCATGTTGGAAATCATCGATCTTTTTCAGGTCATCTCTTATGATATTATTTATATAAACAGCGATTGCCAGAAAAACAATCACGCCAACAAAAACCACCAACCCCAAAATCGGGGCCAAAAAAGACAAGGCCACGACTGCAACAACGACGTGCAGAATGACTGGCAAAATGTCATAAATCACAGAATAGGCCAATGCGGTCAAAGAGTGTTCGCCTTTATCGATGACGCTTTTTTTGATTCCAGAATTCTGGTTTTCATGCTGGCCAATAGAAAAATCAAGCATCTTTTCTAGCGTTGCTTTCGACACCATTCTATGAACATCAAAATCGAACTTCTGCAATTCCAATCTCTCCCTGATATAGCTGATTATTATTCCATAGACCCAAAATGCGCCCAAAGAAATTCCGAGAAGAAATAAAACATCTTCCATGCTTTTCCCAGTTATTATTCCATCTATGATTTTGCCATAGATGTATGGTCCGACAAGCATTAACGCTTCTTTGATAAATAACAAAAAGAAGAGCACGGTAACCACGCCCTTGAAAGGTCGGTAAATATCACGCAACCTCGAAAGAAACTGCCTGAAAGTCATCGCAGTCTGCGATTCCTGCTTTTGGCCTTTGTTTATTTCATTTTGGCTATTATTTTTAGAATTCATCGTGTATCTATTAACAAGTGTTATATTATAACAGATTTTATCAATCAAGTCAAAACCAGTAATCTGAGCTGGAGAAGCGATGGCGAACCTCATTGGCAAGCAAAAACCCCGACTTTTCGTCGGGGTTTTAATTTTTAATCTTCAACAAGGCTGTCAAAATCATTCAGCCCCGTATGGTGATAAAAGCATCTAGGGCAAACGTGCTCATCTGCTCCTTGTATATCCGGCCCACCGATGTCTTCTTGATTTTTATAAAAAACGTGAACCTGCACCATCCCAGTGTGACAATGGCGATCAATCAGGAGCCTTCTACCGATTTCAACGTGCGAGACACGTGCGAGATCGCTTGCTCCCCTACTTTTAACTACGACGTCCCTGATCTTGCTTCTCGTCCAGACACTCAAATCTTTCATTGCATACCTCCTTTTACATGAACTTGAATTTAATCGGTCTACAAATAACATCCTTTCTCTCTATTACCACCGCCCAACCTTTTTCTTTAGCATGCTTTACTAGTCCCTGATTAGGATTGAATGCTATCGGATTGCCGACAGATTCAAGTATGGGGATATCGCCTTCCGTATCACCGACGGCAATCGCATCTTCAAGATCAAAGAATACTTTTTTCTTTTTGTGAGATTTCAAAAATTCTTGCAATATCTTGTCCTTTGAATAAACGGCTTCTCTGGCGATATTGCCGGTGAATTTACCGTTCTTTACTTCAAAGATATTTCCATATACCGCATCAAATCCGAAATTAATGGCAAATTTTTCAACCATAAAAATCGGGGATCCGGAAATGGCAAGCAAGAAATAATTTTCTGATTTTGATGCGCTCACCAAGTCTCTCGTGAAACGATAGACGATATCTTTCTGCTTCAAAACTACTTCATGAGCAATCTTGTCTACATCTTCGAACTTGCAACCCTTCAAATATTTATTGCAGATAGCAATCAACTTCTCGATGTAGTTTTCGTAACTGCCTTTCCTGTTGAGCCAAGCAAGATAGTCATGCTCCATTTCTTCATACGCCACCCCAGGAAAAACCTCGCGCCTGACAAGCTCATGAATCAACTCCACCAAGAGGCTAGACCTGAAAATGGTACCGTCTATATCAAAAATAGCCAGCTTTCTTTTCTCCATATTAACCTCCAGATTTTAAAGGATCTCTTTAACCACTGACTCATATGTATCATATTATCAAAAATCCAACAAGCCAAGTTTAGAAGATTTTTTCGTTCTGCTTTACAAGGCGTGGTCAAAATCATATCACCAGGCAAGACAATTTTGTTTTGTCATAAGTATGAGTAACTCTGCACTTATTCCGCATTAGAATCATTTTCTTTCTGTCAGTACCGCCTCAACTGTCTTCTCCTCTCCCTTGTGATTGATTTTTAATTTTATTTTTTCACCGACACTATAATCTTGTAGCGCCATAGACAGAGTATTAGCTTTTGTAATCTTTTCCCCTTCGATTTCCAAAATAATATCATTCTCCACGATGCCAGCCTTATCAGCTGGAGATCCGGGCACCACCGCCAAATCAGATTGCGTTTCGCCTCTTGCGACTAAAGCGCCGTAATCCACCGATAAATTATTCTTCTGCTGGATTTCTTTATCTATCAGGACATATCGCACG
>CAYHBU010000082.1:0-3809 GCA_964354925.1 uncultured Candidatus Saccharibacteria bacterium
CTCTTCCGATCTTTTGTTAAGCGGTTTTATTTGTGGTATTAAGTTTTTAGGTAAAGTGCTGCGGGACCTGGATTCGAACCAAGATAATCGCCTTCAGAGGGCGACGTCCTACCATTAGACGATCCCGCAAATATACAAGTTTTTACAATATATTTAAAAATCTACAAGATTTTTTACAAAAAATCAATGCGGTCATTCGCCAGACGGCGAATGACCGCATACTATCAAAAGCTCTCTAGCTAAACTCGCTCAACTAATCTCGCCAGTCTATCCCCTCAGATACCTTCTGATGGCGATGAAGCTACTCAAGGTGCCAAGACCCATTCCGACGCCAGAGATGATGGCGAAAAATTGGAAAAAGTTGGCTTTGAAATAATTATAGATATCGGCTTTTGGCAAGAATGCATCAATGTATGGCGCGGCGAAACTCAGCGATGGGTAGAATATTATCATCGCTACCAACGAAGCAGTCAAACCATAGAGCAAGCCCTCCACCAAAAACGGACCGCGGACGAACCAATTAGAAGCGCCTACCAATCTCATAATGGATATCTCCTCGCGAGCGGAATAGATTGCCACTCTCACAGTATTAAAAGACACCAGAAAAGCCACCATTGCGAAAACGATAATCAATATGAATCCGACTTGGCGGACGGTCTTGATGAAATTGGACAGTCGATTGATCATCGTCTGATTTTCATAGTAGTTAATCTTGTCTATCAAAGTTTTGGCAGTGCTGGACTCCAAGAAAGAAACTATATTGGCAAAGTTAGACGGATCATTCGCCTTGATATTTATACTTGATTGCAAAGGATTGTCATCAAGTTCAGATAATGATTGGAGTAACAAGCTATTATTTTTGTGTTTTTCTTTGAAATTCAAAATCGCTTCGTCTTTAGAGATATATTCAATATCTTTGACGACGCCGAGGTTGTTGAGCTCACCCGTAAGTGTCGCGATCTTGTCCTCAGTCGTGTCCTTGGCGAAATACACAGTGATATCGATTTTGCTCTTGAGCGTATCCACTGCCACCTCTGTCATCACAGACATCACCATAAGACTGGAGACGACCAGCAGAGTCAGCACCATGACAAAAATAGTGGCTGTCGAAAGCCAACCGTTCCTGT
Source organism: uncultured Candidatus Saccharibacteria bacterium (assembly GCA_964354925.1). Taxonomy (GTDB): domain Bacteria; phylum Patescibacteriota; class Minisyncoccia; order GWC2-36-17; family GWC2-36-17; genus GWC2-36-17. The sequence goes on from CAYHBU010000082.1 coordinate 1,128, forward strand.
AAAAATTTATTGCTCCGTTTTTGAAAATTCGTTGGATTGATGAAATCATAATTTCACGACATTTAACCTTTAACATCTAACATTTGACCGGATTCAGCCAATTGTTAAGTGTTAACTGTCAACCGTTATTAAAGAATATAGCGGCCATTCTCCTCGTCTCTCACTATCTTGCCCTTGTCTATACTAATCACCCTCTTGCTCAAGGTATTCACTATCTCTCTATTGTGAGTTGCGAGGATTACGGTCGTACCCAACTCATTGATCTTTACCAAAAGTCTAATAACGTCCCAAGTATTGAGCGGATCCAGATTGCCTGTCGGCTCATCTGCCACTATTATATCAGGCCTGAGCACCAATGCGCGAGCGATGGCGACGCGTTGCTTCTCACCTCCGGATAATTGATGCGGAAATACGTCCAGACGGTTGTTGAGTCCGACTAACTCCAATACCTGCGGGACAGTCTCATTGATATCTTCCTGAGCTTTGCCTGCCACCTCGAGCGCAAAAGATACGTTTTCAAACACAGTCTTGTTGGACAGGAGCTTGAAGTCTTGGAATATCGCGCCGATCTTTCTCCTCAAAAGCGGCAGCTCAGAAGCCTTGAGTGTCGCGATATCTATCTCATCCATCACTACCCTGCCTTCGCTGGGCAACTCCTCTGCAATCAACAATTTCAGCAACGTAGATTTGCCGGCTCCTGATTGGCCGACTATAGTCACAAATTCTTTGGAATTGATTATCAGATTGACTCCCTCCAAGGCGACTTTACTCGGATATACTTTGGAAACTTTTTCAAAAATTATCATGCTGTTTACAATGGCAACTAAATAATTACCTTTCGCATTCTTTCATTATCACATTATACATCATTTAGCAAAATCAATCATTATGAAAATCATTCGCGTCCGGAATATCTAACATCGGCCTCGATGAATTCATCCAACTCGCCCTCCAATACTCTTTCAACCTGAGAAGTCTCCACATTTGTCCTGTGGTCTTTGGCCATCTTGTAGGGATGCAACACGTACGACCTGATCTGATTGCCCCATTCTATCTCCACTTTCTTGCCCTTCAATTTTGACAGCTCCTCTACATGCTCACGCTCCATCATTTGTAGAAGTTTTGACGCCAAAACCTGCATCGCTTTTTCCCTGTTTTGCAGTTGAGATCTTTCTTCTTGGCATGCGACTATGAGACCGGTCGGCTTGTGATGGATACGCACTGCTGTCTCTCTCTTGTTCACATTTTGCCCGCCTGGACCAGACGATCGGAACGTCTCCTCTATCAGATCCTGCGGATTGATTTTCAGCTCGTCGGCTTTTTCCACTTCAGGCATCACATCCACGAACGCAAATGAAGTATGCCTGAGCTGAGCCGATGAAAACGGAGATATTCTCACGAGACGATGGACGCCGTGCTCTTTTTTCAGATATCCATAGGCAAATTTTCCTTTTATCTCCATTGTGACATTTTTAATGCCGCCTTCTTCACCCAAATGCTCATGCAAAATCTTCACATCAAAACCGCGCATATTGGCCCAACGAAAATACATCCTCTGCACCATCGCCGCCCAATCCTGGGCATCTCGCCCACCCGCTCCGGCATACACCGATAGGAGCGCATTGCTTTTGTCATACCTACCCGATAAAAAAACTTTTATTTCTTCCTGCCTATACTTCCTTTTCAACTCTTCTAAATTTTTCTCAATATCTGATTGCCAGACTTCTAAGTCATGACTTATCACGTGCTTTTCTTCATCTTCCATTTTCTCCAACTCTTTGATGTCAGACTCCATACGCCCTATCTGCGCTAAAAAATCATCCCAAGTTTTTATCTCGGTTTTTAACGCATTCAACTCTTCGGATATTTTGGCGGCTTTTTGATGGTCCTCCCAGAAAGAAGGGTCCTGGGTTATCTTTTCAAGCTCTGAAATTTTTTGCTGTTTTTTAGCGACATCAAAGACAGTCCATTACTTTCGTAATGGCTTCTTTTTGTTCCAATACTGATTTTTCGAGTTCTTTTAGTTCCATAAGCGCTTCGCTAAATTAAAAGCTATAATCTTGGTAAATACAATCTTCTCTTAATTATTATATCATAAATATCCTAAATTCTATTTTTGGAGTGCCTTTGTGACTTCACTCGAACTTGCTTCATCAAAAATTCGTGATTTCCCGCGCGGAGGAGGAGCTTAGGGAATGAATGCGGGCGGGAGTTTTGCCCAGTTGAAAAGTTGCTTGTGGAAACTAAAAATTAAGGCCAAGGTTTATCGTCAATATAGAGCTGCTTGAGAACGGCATTGCCGGACGGATCAACCACGACTCTTGCCGCGGCTTCTTTGTTCCGAAAACTGAACCGTTGTCCCTTTCCTTCCGGAATAAAGTAGTCCTCAACGCCATAGACAACATGAATACGAGAATTATTAAAATTTTGATCTTGAGAAACATCTGATTGAGTGTCTACTCCACCACTAGCAACAGTGCCCTTGATAAAAATTCCTCCGTTAGTAGGTTTGGTTTTTTGAACATTTTGCGCAGAATAATATTTTCCACTTTGCCTCAAAACAACATAAACTGTATCACCATTCCTAATTTGCCGTCCACTGGAAATATATGAATCGAGATTTGAAATATCGTATTGAAAAGTAGCGTAATCTCCACGCAACATATCAGATCGGAAGAGCAC
>CAYHBU010000083.1:0-3799 GCA_964354925.1 uncultured Candidatus Saccharibacteria bacterium
GATATTGATCTGCAGGTCATTAGAATCAATGATGTCATTTGCAAAAAATTGTGATTCTCGCCATTCTTTATTGAGAGCGGTTATCTGAAATCGCTTCTTACTAAGATCAGTATTTATGGTAACTGCTTTTACTGAATCCGATTCTACGTCCAACACTAAAACATTATCTCCAATGCCCGATTTCTGGAAAACTTTTAAAAAATTTAATAACGCCATTTAGCATTTAATCTTATCAATCGAGTTAATACATGAATTATATAATATTTTAAAAAACTTAACAATTTCAAACAAAAAAATATAGCCACGAAGGCTATATTTTTATAATCAACTTATTTTATTATCGCCTTAATCCTGCGAATTCCTGCAGAAGAAGATTCTTCCTTTTGGATCTTGAATTCCCCTATCTCGGACGTGTTTTCGACGTGAGGTCCTCCGCAAACTTCTTTCGAGAAATCGCCAATGCTGTAGACTTCCACTCTTTCTGGATATTTTTCTTTGAAAAATGCTAAAGCACCCTGATGTGTCGCCTCCTCAAATAGCATCTCTTCGAAATTTATGGCCAAATCCTTATTTATCTGATCATTCACCAGGTCCTCCACCAGTCTTATTTCCTCAGGTGTCATTTTTCTGTCAAAAGCAAAATCAAATCTTAATCTTTCGGGGTTTATGTCTGATCCCATCTGCCTGACTGTCGGTCCGAGCACCATACGCAAAGACTGATGCAAAAGATGAGTGGCCGTATGCAACTTCTTCTTGCCCTGAATATCCTCTTGTGATACTTCCGTATCTTCTTTGATGCCATGTCCACCAAATTTGGCCTCTGCGCCCTTGCGCGACAATTCCTGGTGTTTTTCAAGCTCTACATTGAATTCCGCTTCATCGACAGCCAATCCGTATTCACTGGCCAGCTCTTTCGTGATCTCAATAGGAAATCCGTATGTCTGATAAAGGTCAAATGCTATTTTCCCCGATATTTTCTTGAGCGCATCATAAGCCATATCTTGTAAATCTTTTTCTTTGGAAATTGTCACATCGCCAAACACAGCCGAAACAGTCCTTTCAAATTCCTTGAGGCCTCTTTCCAGTGTTTTATTGAACTTGTCAACTTCTTGTTGAATTGTTTCCTTAATTTCTGATGACTTTGGATCGAGTTCAGGATATTGAGACTTATATATCGTTACCACTACATCAATGATTTGTTTAAAATTGGGCTCTAAATCTAGAATTCGTGCATACCTGACTGCTCTGCGTATCAATCTGCGCAAAACATACCCCCTGCCGACATTTGACGGAGCCCCCCCATCACAAACAATGAATACACTCGCCTTGATATGGTCAGCAATGATCCTGAAAGCTTTTTTTATTTCCATGCTTTCATCATATTTTTTACCGCAAGCTTCAGATATCTTGTCGAATATCGGCTCAAAAATATCCGTTTCAAACACTGTTTCCTTGCCATTGAGCACCATGGTTGTCCTTTCAAGACCCATACCGGTATCTACATTGTGCTGTTTCAGCTTAATATATTCATATTCTCGCGCTTCTTCTGTTTTTAATTCTTCGTTTTTAATTCTTCGTTTTTTCTCGTATTCCATGAAAACATTATTCCATATTTCTATCAGGCGGAAACTTTTTACCAAATCAGAAAATATACCTTCAAGCGGTCCATTTTCTGGCCTGGTATCATAGAATATTTCCGTGTCTGGTCCGCACGGACCGACTTCTCCGGCAATCCAAAAATTATCATCTGTACCAAGCGGTATGATGCGGATGTTATCTTTTATCACCTCGTCTTTTCCGGCGACACCGACATCTATGCCAATATTGGCAAAAGCATTTTTCCATATCTCAATCGCCTCATCATCGCGAGGCACGCCTGCCTGCCGGTAGGCATGGCCGTTTTCTCCTTTGAATACTGTCACGTAAATACGTTTCGGATCCAATCCTAACCATTTTTCATCGGTTAAAAACTCAAAACTCCATTCGATAGCTTCTTTCTTGAAATAATCGCCAAAACTCCAGTTGCCCAACATTTCAAAAAAAGTCAGATGGCGATTATCACCGACGTCATCAATGTCTATTGTTCTTATGCATTTTTGAGAGTTTGCGACTCTTTTTCCACCCGGGTGATCTTCGCCAAAAAAATATGGCACCAACGGATGCATGCCTGCAGTCGTGAAAAGCACCGATTGGTCTTCGTCGCGCGGGATCAAGGAAGCAGATGGGATTATCGCATGACCCTTTGATTCGAAGAATTTTAAGAATCTTCTTCTAAGTTCTGATGATTTCATATTTTTCTATGATTGACACTGATTAGCTATTATCCTACTATACTGAAAAATCCAGAACATTTCAAACTTCACAGCTCAAAGGAGGCCATAATGGGTATCGTGCTATTTGTGGGTATAACATTGATCGTGATGGGAGCTTTTGATATATCATACGCCACAATGATGGGTTCTGTCTTACTTTCCTGCTTTTTATTTGTCGCTGCAAAAACCAAGACAAGTTATGCTGGAAAATTTTTAGACTATTCCTTGTCTGGACTATTTATGATGGATGCCACGATGGAAATAATGGAAATAACACGAGGAGTCAAGATCATTGCGGTCCATCCATCTGTCAGGACGATATATGCGATATTGCTTTGGATGGCGATAATATCTTTCATCGCCATTGTCATTAATTGGGTCAAAAATATCTCTCAAAAACCTCCTGAAGAATAATTTTAAAAAACCCCGGAATAATTCCGGGGTTTTTAATTTCTTCCCTATAATACGATCTTCAAGAATCTTCTTTTCCCAACCTGGATCACTTCGCCTCCCCTGAATTCAATTTCACCATCCCAATGTTCAATGACTTTTTCATCAATTTTTACTCCACCTTGCTCTATCAGTCTCTTTGCTTCACCCCTGCTCTTTGCCAACCCGGCATCCTCCATCAGATCAAGGATGTTCTTTTTTCTGGTTTTCAAAGAAAATTCTTCGATTTCCGTCGGCAATTCTTTTTGGGAAAATATCTTTATAAATTCTTCTTCTGCTCTTTTAGCAACCTCTTCGCCGTGATAGACGGACACTATTTCGCGACCCAATCGCAACTTCACGTCGCGAGGATTCAAATCGCCCGACTTAATCCCTTTCTCCAATGATTGAATTTCTTCAACTGAAACATCAGTGCAGAGCAAAAAATATTTTCCTATCAATTCATCATTAATTGACATGACCTTACCAAACATATCATTTGGTTCATCTATAATCGTTATTATATTACCCCAGCTGGTCGACATCTTCCTGCCATCGGCACCCTCTAACATCTGTATTGTTAAGATATCTTGCTCTGGCTGATTATAGTGTTTTTGGATCGTTCGTCCGGCTTTCACATTGAAAAGCTGATCAAATCCGCCGATTTCAATGTCGGATTTGACGACTACGCTGTCGTAGCCCTGGAAAAGCGGATAAAACAACTCTCTCATGCTTATATCCTCGCCTTTTTCCAATCTATCTTTAAAATTGCGTCTAGCAATCATCTGTTGCAGAGAAAAGCTCTCGGCCAACTCGCTCATTTCTCTGACATTCATATTCTCAAGCCATTCACTATTGTAATGGATTTCTGCTTTCGTAATATCAACAATTTTTGCTAATTGTTTTTCGTAGTCTTTCATATTTTCCTGAATCTGCTCTTTCGTCAGCATCGGACGCTTTGAAATCTTATCCGAAGGATCACCGATTGTGGCTGTGAAATCACCAATTATCAAAACTATTTGGTGACCCAGATCCTGGAAAGCCTTTAATTTTCTCAA
>CAYHBU010000084.1:0-3775 GCA_964354925.1 uncultured Candidatus Saccharibacteria bacterium
CGATCTCAAGATGTTGCTATTGATAAGACGATGGATTGTGGAATTATTTACAGAACGTATTTCCGAGGACGATGTTTTCAGGATATTCCATATTTTATTATTGCTGAGAGAGTATGAGATTAATCTTGCATAATCATATGCCGTGGAGTAGTTGTTTTTGTCGATGAGTCCCGATGTCGATGAAAAATGTGTATTCGTCAAATTGAGCGAAATCGCTTTCTGGTTCATCGACCCGATCAAATCTTCGCCCTTGCTTGAAAAATATTCTTCTAGGGCAAAGGCAGCGTCATTTGAGGACTCTATAAGTAGCGCTTTCAGCAAATTTCCTATGGTTATTTCTTCATCTACTGCCAATTTGCCGGCATTACCCTCTTGATTAACTGCTTGTTGTGATATTTTTACGACATCGTCCAGATTTTTGCTTTCAACGACTATGATTGCCGTCATTAATTTAGTCAGGCTTGCGATGGGAAGTTTTTCCGAGATATTTTTTTGATAGAAAATCTTTGATGCGTCCTGATCGGTGACAATCGCTGCTTTAGTTGCGAATTCTGTGAATGGGACAGACCAATCTCGTATTGGCAAAAAATTAGGATTTTGGTCAGGGGTGATGTACACAGTGTTTTTATAAGGTTTTTCTTCTTCTTGGGCATGGATGACATCATTAATCGTAGTGACTGGATCTGTGGGCGGGATGTTCTGTGGGGTGCTCAATATAGCGCCACTTATTTGCGCTTTTTGCATTTCTGACAGCTTAACCCCTTTATTTTCTCGGCCAGTCATTTTTTCCAGGAATCTAAAATCAAGATAATGCTTGAATGCAAAGCCCAAGATAAAACATAGTACCAAGCTGGCTGTTATCCAGAATTTCCCCATTGTTATTGAATATAAAATTATTTTTATTGATCAGCAATCTCTTTTTTTGACTGTTCCGCATCCTGTTTTTGATTCTTCGACATCATTGACCTTACTTCTTCTCGATATTTTCCGTAATCTGGCAGATCGGATTCGTTTTCTACTCCAAGTTTTTTCAAGAAATCAAATGATGTTTTGTATAACGTTGATTTTCCTTGTTGTGAATCGGCTTTCTCAACAAGGCCCCTGATCAAGAGGTTTCTCAACGTGAACGAACAGTTTACGCCTCTTAAGTCTTCTAGCTCTTGTTTGGTGATCGGACCCAGATAGGAAACGGCAGCCAATGTTTCTAGCGCCGCATCGGATAGATCTTCTTTCAATTGGCTAGATACGAATTTTTCGATATATTTTCCGGCTTCTGGAGCTGTCGTCATCTGTATTTTTCCGTCTTTTTCAGTCAGCCTGAGTCCTCTATCGTTTAATTCTGTCTTTAGCTCTGTCAGCGCAACATTAATTTCCCCCTCTTCTTTTTCAAGGATTTGGGAAATTTTTTTTATCGACAAGGGTTCTCCAGACGCGAATATCAAATTTTCCAGCAAGTATTTTAATTCCATTTAGTTATCATTATATCGTCCTAAAGCGATTTCTCCAAAGTTTTCAGTTTGCTCTGCGGAAATATGTTTTTGCTTCACTAATTCTAGTAATGCCAAAAAATGAACAATCACCTCCATCCTTGATGATGTCGCCCCGACAGCCTGGGAAAACGTCTTGTAGATAGCATTCTGGATTCTGTGATGCAGGTTTTTTATTATTTCCTCAAAGGATATTATGGCTTTTATCGTTTTTTGAGGGAGTGAGGTTGGTTTCGGAATTTTTGCCAGGAGATTGCTCAAATGATCTCCCAGCGAGTCTTTGGTCAGATCTTTTGGCGGTAGGAATACCGTATGTTGGGAAATCAAGAATTCCCTGGAAAATGTCGGTGAGGCATGCTTGGAAAAGTCCTTTAGTTTTTTGGTTATTTCCCGGAGTTTTTTATATAGTTCAAGTTTTTTCTGAAGCTCATCTATTTCTTCTTCCTCTTCTTTCGATATTTCCAGGGACGGCAATAGCATCCTGGATTTTATAAGTATGAGTCTGGCAGCAACAACCAAAAATCCAGCAAGGTTTTGCGGATTGACTTCCTGGTAGTTTTTTATGTGCGCAAGATATTGATCTGCGACTTCTGAGAGTGATATCTGGCAAATGTCTAACTTGCGTTCATCAATGAGATTGTATAACAGGTCAATCGGTCCCTCAAAATTACTAAGCTTTAATTGCATTAAGGTGGTGGATTACTGTTTTTTTAATTGGATTCCCAATTCCTTTAATTGTTCTTCTGGTACTTCTGATGGCGCGTTCATCATCAGGTCTTTTGCGTCCCCCGTTTTTGGGAACGGTATCACTTCACGGATATTCGGCTCGCCAGCAAGTATCATGATTAATCTGTCGAAACCGAAAGCAAATCCTCCGTGTGGCGGTGTGCCATAAGAAAATGCTTCGAGTATGTGACCGAATCTTTCCTGGATGTCTTTTTCGGAAAGACCGAGAGTTTGGAATACCTTATTTTGGAGATCAGCCTTGTGGATCCTGATTGATCCGCCACCGATTTCATAGCCATTAAGTATGAGGTCATAGGCTTTGGCTTTTACTTTTTCAGGTTCTTTATCCAGTAATCCGATATCCTCATCTTTGGGGTGTGTAAACGGATGATGGGAGGCGCCCAGTTTTTTATCGGTTTCGGAATATTCAAACATCGGGAAATCCACCACCCAAGCAAAAGCTAATTCGTTCGGGTCTTCTTTGTTTTCTCTCAGATCCGGTTTGTCATTGCCGTATTTCTCCATTGATTCTTTGTGGCTGATTTTCGGGAATGGATTTTTTTGGATTTTTTTATCAGGAAATAATTTTGTGGTCATATCGATGACGGATTTTTCTATCAGGTCCATCACGTCGCCCTCGTCGACAAAACTCATCTCGAGGTCGATTTGAGTGAATTCCGGTTGTCTGTCGCCCCTCTGGTCTTCATCGCGGAAACATCTGGCTACCTGGAAATATTTTTCCATACCGGCGACCATCAACAGCTGTTTGAATTGCTGTGGTGATTGGGGTAATACGTAGAATTTGCCATTGTGCAGGCGTGAAGGGATGATGAATTCGCGAGATCCCTCAGGGGTGCCTTTTGTCATCATTGGAGTTTCGATTTCCAAGAATCCGTCATTAGAAAACCAGTCTCTGAAAAATTTAGTTACATTGTGGCGCAGCCTTATGTTTTTCTTCATCTTTTCTCGACGTAAATCGAGGTATCTGTATTTTAATCTTGTTTCTTCGCCAACCTCTGTTTCGGTTGAAATCTCAAATGGAGTGGTTTTTGATTCGTTGAGCACCGTGACCTTCTCTACGAGCATTTCGATGCCACCAGTGGGGATTGCATCATTTTTTAATTTTTCTGGTCTCTCATTGATTTGTCCTTCGAATTCTACTATCCATTCGGAACGCAAAGTTGAAGCGACTTCATGTGCTTCTTTATTTGACGGGATGAATACGGTTTGGATTATTCCGGTCGCATCACGAAGATCAATGAAAATTAGCTTTCCATGATCTCGACGGATATGCACCCAGCCGTAAAGTTTTACTTTTTTTCCTATGTTTTCCGGAGTTTTTCCGATGAGTGATCTTTCTTTTAACATTTTTTAATAGCTAATAATTTGTTTCGATTCTAGCAGATTTTATCTAAAAATAAAAGCCGCCCCTTTATTGTGCCGGGACGGCTATGGTTTTTATTTGTTATTATCCCATTCGATGGCATCATCCGGCAGTTCGAAAAATGGCCCCCCGTCGCCAGGATCTCCGATTATCGGAATATCTATGCCGCCATAGACGC
>CAYHBU010000085.1:0-3713 GCA_964354925.1 uncultured Candidatus Saccharibacteria bacterium
TTTTCATAATCCGGATTCATTTTCACGATGCTCGTCATATTCTTTGATCCCGGATTAACTGACCTTAAGATCTGTCCATTTATAAATGCCCAACCGGAAAAAATAAAAAGTGCAGCAAGAAAAATTAATGACGTGTATACGTATTTCCGTTTTAACCGGGATAACACTAGGTAGAGAGAAAACCCAAAAAGCAATGCGTAAAAAAATGCATGCACCCACTGCCATTGCCCGTAGAACACGCGAAACATGCTAAATCCCGGTATATAAAATAGTTTTCTATAGATCTCAACGCCAATGTTGGTAATATTCGCAGATGTTAAAAATAGGGTGATGGAAAAAAATATCGCAATGAGCATCAATGCTTTCTGCTTTTTTTTATTGAATAAAAATCCTATTATGACTACGAGCGGCACCGCCAATGCCGTCCAACGCGTTGCGTGATTGGAATAGGTAAAAAATATATGCTGACTTACCTTTCCAAGTCCCAATGTTGCATTAAAATATTCAAGCGCTTCGTTTCTGCCGTTGCTCGCGTCGAATGCGCGAGTATAGTAGTCACTGCTAGGATCCACTATATGCGCAACGGCCGGGATTATATGAAAAGCGTGAATCCCTAAAAAGAAAATCAGGCCAACAAATAGCTTTTTCCAAGGCAGAGATTTCTTCAGACAGAGAGTTACGTACAGGAGAAGAAATAAAAGCGCCAACGGATAAAAAGAAAAAGGAGGAGGAGGAGCAATCAAAGAAAAATTGGGTGAGAAGATAAACGTAGTCAGCAGAGTAATCCAAAGGTATATATCCTTTCCGGATAACAAGAATCGTAATATCAAATAGAAAATCATAGGGTTGAGAAACACTTGATTATGGGTGAGGAGCGCCGAGCGCATATTTTCTCCCACGCTGGGAGATAGCGTATAAAAAAGCCCTGCCAATATACCTGCAATATCAGCATGAAATGTTTTCCCCTTTTCAAAATAATGCGACAATAATTCTATAACGATGAGATAAACGAAAATGAATGATCCGACGAGTTTTATAGAATTAAGCAAGGTCATGAGAAGATACGGAGAATGAAAAACGTTACTCAATAATTGCAACAGGATTAAAAACGGAAGCAAGTTTTGATTTGATGTTACCTTCCCCACCCCCTGGGGCTCGACACTGTAGAGCGCGTTCACTTGCAAATATGATCCGGGATCATAGAGAAAAAGCCTGTTACTATCCCCTCCCATCTCCAGCTCGCCGGGCGAAAGCCAAAAAAAAGGAATAACGAATAAAATTGCGCAAATAAGAACGACGACAACTTTTTTCATAACTTCCTTTTGTATAACATTGTTTTTATAATCCATCCCATAAAGACAACGAAAGTAAATCCTGTTATCCAAAGACCATAAAGGAAGTACTTCTGTGTCTCAAGATTGAGTGATACGGTATATTCAGTTTTTCCTTTCCGATCACCTTCGGAGATGATCCAAGCATTGGCATACTTATTGGCAAGCACGTGCTTGTCTTCGCCTAAAGGGGTATCTCCATCAATGGACAGTTTCCAGCTTTTATGGAAGCTGTTTTGAAAAACCAAAAGAAACGGGGCAGAACTTTCTGATTGTTTGACGCGAATCGTATATTGAACCGGATTCACTTTACTCGTCAACAGATGTACGTTAGGTGATACGTATTTCGCATTGCAAAATTCAGAAATGATGTTACTTTGCTTACAATCAACCGGATCTATAAAAGCTGAACGAAACGACACAGTCTTATCTTCTGTTTTCTGCAGCATATCTGCTTGATAGATACTATCAGGGATATAGACTTCAGGCCGGTATATCCTCTCATCAAATTCAAACATCTGAAATGGTCCGTTTTCGTAAATAGGACGTACAGGAAACTTTTTAACAAATTCTTTGTATTCTGCCTGCGTTTTTGGGAGAGATGTCATCATATAACTGTTGGGAAAATTAGGAAATTTCTCTTCATATATCTTGGGATCGGTATTATGGAAAATATAACGAATGTTAAAGAGAGAAAAAATCTGATTCAATGCCTCGTAATTCTTCTCACGGGATAAACGCATAATGGTTTCCGGTATGGGGTTAGGATAAAAAATTTGATAGCCGGAAAAACTCTTCTTGGATGTCAATATTGATATCGATGAAGGCCCGACATAAGCAGCATCATTGAGTCCGTAGACGACCTGGTTAAAGTTATCAGTGAGCGGCACCATCAAAATCTTTCCTTCATTTGGCAGTGTTCGGATAAACTGAAGTGTCTCCTCATAACGAGGGTCCATAATCATAGCTGTCTTAACATTATTGGAGCCCCATTGAATTGCATCTATCAACTTTCCGGTTAGAAAAGGCCAATACCCAACAGTCAGAATGATAAAAATAACGATACTTACTATTTTTATATAGCGTGGCTTGCATCGTCTGAATATCGAAAACAGAGATTGTCCAAACAGGAGCGAATAAAAAAATATATAGACAAATGCCCATTGCACAAAAAAATGGCGAAACATGGAAAATCCGGGTATATAAAAAAGATTCTTGTATAATTCATATCCTGCGTTTGTGATATTGGCAGAAATGAGAAAAAATGACAAAAAGAAAAATGCGCTTATCACTAAAATTGCCATATTCTTTTTTCGCTCTGTTAAAAAGCTCAAGATAATAATGATCGGTGCTACGAAGGAAGACCAGCGAAGATGCGGTACCGGCGATGGAACAAGAAAACTTAGAATAGCCTTCCCTTCCCCATGAATAGCTTGAAAAAAATTTACCCCCCCGGTGACTGACTCTTTAAAAACTATGCTGTGAGTCGTACTCCTTATATCAAATATATTCAGTATTTCCGGCAATATGTGAAAAGATTGGAGGCCTACGAAAAGAAAAAGGCCCGAAACGACATCTTTTATTATGATCGTTTTTTTCCTCAGATGCACAACATAGAGCAACAGAAAAACCAAGGCGAGAGGATAAAATGCAAACAAAGGTGGCGCGGAAATCAACGCAAAGTTCGTTGAAAAAAGAAGACTTATTAAAAGAAAACAAAAAAAATACCTTTTTTGTTGAGTCAATAGATACTTCAGTAATAAAAGAAAAATAAGTGGATTGAGAAATATCTGATCATGCGAGTGAAGAGCCTTGACCCAGAAAAAAATTAAGCTTTGCGATCCTGTAGCCAAGATATAAAAAATACCGGCAATAATTGCCGATAATTCCACGGCAAGCCTATGCTTTTTCCGTTTTTCTTCTCCCTGAATAATTTCGCGAACGATAAAATATATCGATAAAAACCCTACAGAAAGTTTCATGCCGTTCCATATATTGATAATGACATGTGGAGAGTTAATGAAGTGCTTTAACAAAGCAATCATGCCAACATATATGAGATATGCATGCCTTTGTTCCACATTCCCCTTTCCTTCGGAATCTATTCCGTATAAGCTCACGTTTTTAATAAATTGTTCCGGGTTATAAAAATAGAGCCTGTTTCCGTCTCCTCCCAAATCCATAGCACCTCGTGGAAACCAAAAAAACGGCAGAACAAAAAAAACGAGTGCAACAATACATGCTAATGGAATCTTCTTGATGAGTGAAAGTAAAAACATGCTCTGCCAATTGTAGCACGGCAACAGGTTCCTATGATAGAATTTGCCTATGAGAATTCTTATATTTAACTGGAGAGATATTAAACACATCTGGGCGGGTGGT
>CAYHBU010000086.1:0-3665 GCA_964354925.1 uncultured Candidatus Saccharibacteria bacterium
CGATGCGCGACACCCGGATCGCGTGCAATTTGCCAAAACATTGGAAGAGGATTTATCGCGTCGTGACTTTACGGTGAATTCTATGGCGATAAAAGTAGAAAGTGAACAGGGAAAAGAGAAGGGCATTTCCGACTCTTCGCTCTCCGCTTCGCACTCTTCATTGATTGATCCGTTTAGTGGACAAGAAGATCTGGAGAGTAAGATTATCCGTGCCGTAGGAGATCCGGAAAAAAGATTCAAGGAAGATGCTTTGAGGATGATGAGGGCGGTGCGTTTCATTGCTCAATTTTCAAATCCAAAATCAATCTGGAAGATAGACGACAAGACTGCAAAAGCGATTCAAGATAATTGCAAGCTGATACAAAAGGTATCTCAGGAAAGGATCAGGGACGAATTTTTAAAATTGATCGATTCGTCATTGCCCGACCAAGGTATCGAGATGATGCGCGAGCTTGGCATTTTGGAATATATCTTGCCGGAATTGCATGGCTCATATGGCGTCGGACAAAACAAGCATCACAGATACGATGTTTACGAACATTCGTTAAAGTCGCTGGCTTATGCGGCTGATCAGGATTATACCCAAGATGTGAGGATAGCGGCATTACTGCACGATATTGGCAAACCTGATACCAAGCACGGCGAAGGGTTGAATTCCACTTTTTACAATCATGAAGTGGTGGGTGCTAGGATTGCCAAGAAAATACTGGAGCGTCTTAAATTTTCAACCAAACAGATTGAAAAAATCACTACTCTCGTGAGGTATCATTTGTTTTTTTTCATTGTCGGCGAAGTGACGGACTCTTCGGTGAGGCGTCTTTTGAAAAGGGTGGGACCAGAAAATATTGATGAGCTGATAGAGCTCAGGACTTGTGACCGTATCGGTTCCGGCGTGCCGAAAGCCGAGCCCTATAAATTGCGCCACTTAAAGTATATAATAGACAAGGTATCAAGAGATCCAATTTCTGTGAAAATGCTGGCTTTAAAAGGCGATGACATGATGAAATTGCTAAGTATTGCGCCAGGACCAAAGATAGGCAAGATTTTAAATATACTGCTTGATGAGGTTTTGGATGAACCCAAGAACAATACAAAAGAATGGCTAGGACAGAGGGCAAGAGAATTGGGAGTGTTGGCAGAATCCGATCTGGAAAAATTGTCTAAAAAAGCGGAAGAGAAAAAAGAAGAGGAACAGACCAAGATAGAGACGGTTTCCAAGAAGAAATACTGGGTATCATAATCACGCAGCATGAAGTATAGAACATAAAACATAAATTCAATTCTGAGTATTTTGTTTCATGTTTCATGTTTCATGTTTGATTAGAATTGGCTTCTCTAAAGACTTTAAGCAAAATTAACCCCAAAAAATTACAAGGAAAACGCGTATTGGTGCGAGTTGATTTTAATGTGGCGATAGAAAAAAAGAAGATCACTGAAGATTTTAGGATCAAGGCCGTATTGCCGACGATAGAATACCTGAGAAAGCAAAAAGCAAAAGTCATTTTAATGAGTCACCTTGGCGAGCCAAAGCCGTTCAAGTCTTTAGCTGGCGGATGGATCAATGATTCACAGGCGAAAGAATTTTCTCTGGAGCCGATTGCCAAGTATCTGGCCAAGCTGACAAAAAGGAAAATAAGGTTTGTATCTGATTGTGTCGGAGACAAGGTTGAAAAAGAGATTGCCAGTATGAAGGGGGGCGAGGTATTGGTTTTGGAGAATGTAAGATTTTATAAAGAAGAGCTGAGTAACAATGAAGAATTCGCAAAAGAAATAGCAAAGAATGCTGATTGTTATGTAAATGATGCATTTGCGGTTTGCCATAGGAGGCATGCTTCAGTGGTGGCAATCACTAAATATCTGCCTTCTTGCGCCGGATTTTTGTTGTCCAATGAAATCGAGGTGCTTGAAAAAGCGTATACTCATCCCAAGAAGCCGTTGACTATCGTTATGGGCGGAGGAAAGATTTCCACTAAACTCAATCTCATTTTGAGGTTTTTTGAAAAAGCTGATCATATTTTAATAGGCGGAGCCATTGCTAACACGTTGCTCCAGGCAAAAGGATTCGCAATTGGTAAGTCTAAGGCAGATGGTGAGGCAGTTCAGCAATTACGAACATTGGATCTGACCTCTACAAAATTACACTTGCCAATCGATGTTGTGGTGGCGAAAGAGATATCAGAAAAGGCTGATATTAAAATCAAGGGTGCTGGCAATGTCGCAGACGATGAATTGATTTTGGATTTGGGACCGGACACAATTAGGCTTTTCAATAGTATTATCCAGGAATCGAAAATGGTGATATGGAATGGACCGTTAGGACTTTTTGAAGTGAAGAAATTTGCCAAAGGGACTAATGAATTCTCAAAAAATCTGATTAAGGCAAGTGCTTTTACTATTATCGGCGGAGGCGATACTATTTCTGCGGTGGACAAATTGAAAATATTGGATAAATTTGATTTTGTGTCCACTGGCGGAGGTGCTATGCTGGATTTTCTCTCAGATGCCGAGTTGCCCGGCGTTGAAGCGTTAAAAGTTTAAGTTTTAAAATTTAAAACATAAAACTTGAGGCCCGTATTTTAAGATTCAAGATTTAAGCCTCAAGTTTCAAGATTATTTTATGCGTAAGATTTGGAATGTGTTGCCGCAAGCGCCGAAAGAATTTTTGAGCCTATTCCCTGAATTTCCTGAGGTTATCGGCCAGCTTTTATATAATAGGAATTTTAAAACTCAAAAAGATGTTGATGAATTTTTTAACCCTGATTATGAGGCTGATATCCATGATCCGTATTTGTATAAGGATATGGACAAGGGAGTTCTTTGCATTAAAGAGGCGGTAGATAATGGTGACAAGATTGTGGTATATGGAGATTATGATGCTGATGGTGTATCAGCCTCAGTCATTTTGCATACCTTGCTGAAAGAGGTTGGTGCAGATTTTGAAGTATATATTCCCGACAGATATAAAGATGGTTATGGTTTGACCAAAAAAAGCGTGCAGGAATTTGCCGAAAAAGGAGTCAGACTGATAATTACCGTTGATTGTGGGATTACTAGCTTGGAAGAGGTGGATCTCGCCAATGAGCTTGGGATGAAGGTGGTGATAGTCGATCATCATATTCCCAAAGATAATCTGCCTCAGGCAGTGGCCGTGATAGATGCCAAGAGAAAGGACGAGACCTATCCTTTCCAGTGGCTTTGTGGTGGAGCGATGGCTTTCAAGGTGGTGCAGGCGATTTTGAATATCGATAAAATTGGCATTGAGTGGAACAAGGCAAAACAAATTAAGCCTGGATTTGAAAAATGGCTTTTGGATATGGTGGCACTTTGCACGATTACTGATATGGTGCCACTCGTCGGAGAAAATCGCACTTTGGCAAAATATGGGTTCTTGGTGATGGCCCAAACTAAAAGAAAAGGACTTAACCAACTCATGAAAACCGCCGGCCTTGAGCCTAAAGTCACAAAGCTGGCTTCAACTGGAGAGCTTTTTTCTAATATTGGATCCTATGAAGTCGGTTTCGTGATCGGTCCGAGGGTCAATGCTGCAGGCAGGCTTGCTCATGCCAATATCGCTGTTGATTTATTGGTCACAGACGATGACGAACAAGCGAAAATATTGGCTACTAATCTGGAAGAAACCAAACTCAAGAGACAAATTATTATCC
>CAYHBU010000087.1:0-3648 GCA_964354925.1 uncultured Candidatus Saccharibacteria bacterium
GGATACTAATAAGGAGGAGGTCTCAAAGGCCGATCCTTGCGGTGACAAAGAGGTCAAAAAGACCTCAAGAAAGAAGGCCCAGAAGTAAGGCTTGGTCAAAACCCCCGACATATGTCGGGGGTTTATTTCTTGATTTTTTGGTCATTTTTTGGCATAATATCCAGACTCAATTGTTTACTTCAAATCAAAATAAAATAGCAGGATCTGTACCGGTATTAATGGCTTTAGTCGGAAATTTTTTTATTTCACTGATGAAGCTGGCCGGTTTTTTTATTTCTGGATCAAGCGTCCTTTTTTCTGAGGCGATACACAGTTTTGCCGATACAGCCAACCAGACACTTTTGCTTATCGGCATCAGGCGATCAACGAAAGCTCCGAATGAAGAATTTTCTTATGGTTTTGGCAGGGAGAGATTTTTGTGGGCATTGATTTCCGCTTGCGGAATATTTTTTATCGGTGCTGGCGTGACAATTTACGGTGGCGTGGATTCATTAATACGCGAGGAACACGTCTCGATCAAGCCGATTATATTCGTAATATTGATAGTCTCTCTTTTGATAGAGTCATTTACTTTTTTGGTAGCCCTCAAAGAATTGCGGGGCGTGAGCAAGAAATGGAATATCTCCAAAATCATCAAAGATGGAGATCCGGCGACTCTCGCGGTGCTTTACGAAGACGGCATTGCGGTGCTGGGCGTGATGGTCGCGCTGGCCAGTATTACGCTCACGTATTTGACTGGTAAGTTTTATTGGGATGCAATCGGCTCCATCATAATCGGTTTGATGTTGGCCTTGGTCGCGGTAATCTTGATTGATAAAAACAGGAAGTTTTTGATAGAAAAATCGATACCCGATGAATTAAAAGATCAGATCATTGAGGCGCTAGAATCAGAGCCAGCCATAGAGAAGGTAATGGATTTCAAATCATCCATTTTAGATGTCGGGATATTCAGGATAAAATGCGAAGTGGAGTTCAATGGGGCGGCGCTCCTCAAGGAAATGTATAAGAAAAAAATATTGAGGGAGGAGTATGAGTCAATTAAAGATGATTATGATGAATTCATGAGGTTTTTCGCGGAAAATGTTGATAGGATACCGCGCGTGATGGGCAAGAAGATAGATGAAATAGAGAAAAATATCCAGAAAAAATTCCCGGCAATCAAACATTTGGATATAGAGATTAATTAGTGGGTGCGGGGTTGCCCAGTAGTAGAACTTTGACTGTGTTGCATGGCAACACAAAAATCAGCCAAAATTTTTAAAAAATAATTTCTTTTGATAAAATATTTAGATTAAATAACTACTCATTTGTTATTAAGTCAAAGTTTCACTACTGGGGTTGACCCCGTAATACAACATTCAGAGTGTTCGCTAGAGGCAAATACAAAACATAGTAAGCTGTAAAACGGGAGTATATTAAAATCACTGCCAATAATCTCTATTCAAATTTATCATACTGAATGTTGATATACGGGGTTGATTTTTTTGGTTTTTTCCTATAACTTTAGCAGTGATAATTTGTTGTTAGTTTATTACGCCCTATACCAACATTATGGATAGCGTCAATATAAAGTTTATTCTCAATAATGATTGGTTTGTAAGCCGCGATGCGCTAGTATTTGGAGTTTTTGAGGGGGATTCCGGACCGTGCGGCATCAATTTCAAGAAAGAAACTATAGAAGAAAATTTCCATAAAGTAGAGCGTGTTTTCAAGAGTATCAAGTCTCATCTCGAGCAGGGTGATTTTAAGGCAAAATTCGGGGAAATCTACCTAACCTATTTGTTTGATGATCGGTCAATTGCCAAAAGGGTCGCCATAATCGGTCTTGGCAAAAAGGCTGATTTTACCGAAGAAAAACTAAGACAAGCCGGATCAAAAATCGCTCAGTATATGCGTGACTTGGGGTTGAATAATTTTACAACTACGATTTTTGGCTCTCCGCAAATGGATGCTAAGATACGTTTCAAATCTATCATCGAGGGAGTGGCTCTGGGACTTTATAAGTTTGACCGATACAAATCCCAGCCAGCTAATGGCGACGAAAAAAAGATTTCTGAAGTCGAGTTTTTATTTCCCGAGAACATCGAAATCAATCAACCTGAGTGGGAGGATGAACTTAATAAAAGCTTGAGTATTATATCGGCTGTGTATCTGTCTCGCAATCTCGCTAATAATCCTGCAAGTGTCGTCACTCCTAAATTTTTGGCGCAGACCGCAAGAAATATTTCCAAGTCATCAGCTGCTTTCACTTGCGAGATTTTCGGCGAAGAAGATCTGGAGAAGAATAAGATGAATGCCATCTTGGATGTTGGCAGGGGATCGGATTGCGAGTCTCACTTAATAATATTGAATTACAAACCGGCCAACGCTCAAAACCAAAAACCGATTGTTTTGGTCGGCAAGGGAGTCTGTTTTGACTCGGGAGGTATTTCCATAAAGCCATCTGACAATATGGATGAAATGAAGATGGATATGTCTGGCGCTGCCACGGTGTTAGCGGTCATGAAGGCGGCTGCAGATTTGAAGTTGCCAATCCATATCGCTGGCGTTATTCCCGCAGTAGAAAATATTCCTGGTCCTAAAAGCTATAAGCCAGGCGATATTATTAGGACTTACTCTGGCAAGACTATCGAGGTGTTGAATACTGATGCTGAAGGGAGGATTATCCTTGCCGATGCATTGAGCTATGCGGTCAAAAAATTACAGCCGGAATTAATGATTGATTTGGCAACCTTGACTGGTGCTTGTGTCGTGGCGCTCGGCTATCATTATGCTGCTATATTGGGCAATGATGAAAAATTGGTATCTGATTTGATTGAGGCGGGTAAAAAGACCAATGAGAAGATTTGGCCATTGCCGCTTGATGATGACTTCAAGAAACAGATCGAATCAGAAATAGCCGATATGAGGAATATTGGCGGACGACCTGGTGGCACGATTACAGCCGCGATGTTTTTGAAGGAGTTTGTCGGAAATACCCCTTGGGCGCACATTGATATTGCGGGTACCGCCATCCTTAATGAGAGAAAGCCTTATGCGGCAAAAGGGGGAAGCGGATTCGGAGTGAGATTGCTATTAGAATTTTTGGAAAAGCAGGCAGGTCTTTAGGTTTAGTTTTTTGAAAAACAAAAAAGGAGAGGAGTGATGGTGATAATTGGAGATGTAAAACACGATATTGATGATTTGCTCGAATACATAAAGACGGGCAACTCTAAGGATTTTTTTAGTGAAGAAGAGTTGAGATTCTTGAGTGCAATAAACCGCGATCCAAAAGAAGAAATGAAGATAGAGTTTGCCATTTCTCTTGGGGATGGTTGGGATGCCAAGATGCTGAAAAATGGCAAAGTATTTTCTGTGAATGGCGAGGAGATATCGGATCTCTTGAAAATGAAAGAGATCCTAAAATGGGATGGGGAGATAAGATTTTATGCAGAAAATAAGAAAACGGAAGATGTCATCGAGTTCCTCGAGAATAAGGACAGCTGCTGATGTCGGTGGGAAGCACGTAAAAAATAAGGGGCCCTTGAAGATGGGCCTCTTTTTATTTTCCTGGATATTTTAACCGCCATATGTGTGTGGGCATTACCTGAAGGTACGTCCAGTTAACCATATGAGGTGACATTCATGATAAATTGAGGTGACAAAGGT
>CAYHBU010000088.1:0-3486 GCA_964354925.1 uncultured Candidatus Saccharibacteria bacterium
ACACGACGCTCTTCCGATCTCCTTCAACCTCTCTAGTGATTTAAAGAGAGTTCTTTATCAGAAGAAGAATGAAATCTGGGCGTATTATAGGGATGACATCAAGATTCAACCATTCAAATACATCGGGCAAAGAGAATTAGTCGTAAAGATACCGCAAGACATAATATCGAGCCAGTGGTATACAGCTACGGACAACCATATAATTTATAGTTTTGAAGACAATATAAAATTTGTCGAGCTAGATGAGCGCAACCCAAGGAATACGTTCCACATAGCTAAAATGGTATCCTCGCAATTATCTTATGACAGGCTCAATGATAAATTATACATTTTGAGTGGAGGATTCTTATATGTAGTGGATATGGAGAGTTAAAAAACGATCTTAGACTAAGATGCTGGGGGCTTTGAGACATGGTCCCAATAAAATAAAAATCGCAAAATAAAACCCCTGGCCTATGCCAGGGGTTTTATTTCTTGTAACGTTTTTGAGATTAACGTTTTGACCATCTTGGAGATTTCCTTGCTTTCTTGAGGCCGAATTTCTTTCTTTCTTTCATGCGAGGATCTCTCGTGAGATATCCTGCTCTTCTTAGTCTCTTTTTAAAGTCTTCGTTGAAGATAACGAGAACTCTTGCAGTAGAGTGTCTGACGGCTTCCGCTTGAGATACAGGACCACCACCAGATACCTTGACTACAACCTTGAATCTGTCGAGACTTTTCATCTTCTTGAGGGAAGATTCAGCAATCCTTTGCAAAGCTTCGGTCGGGAAATACTCTTTATAGTCTTTGTCATTTACTACGATGCCTTGGCCTTTGGTAAATAAACGAGCTCTAGCTATGGAAGTTTTTCTTCTTCCTACTGATTCGT
Organism: uncultured Candidatus Saccharibacteria bacterium; assembly: GCA_964354925.1. Classification (GTDB taxonomy): domain Bacteria; phylum Patescibacteriota; class Minisyncoccia; order GWC2-36-17; family GWC2-36-17; genus GWC2-36-17. The sequence continues at coordinate 869 of CAYHBU010000088.1, forward strand.
AATACCTGTCGCCTTTGAGATTCTTTTCCTTAAAAGCTTTTGTTGATTTTTCCAAAAGTTGATCTTCGGCGGCTTCGTTTTCTATTTCTGTATTATTTAATTCTACTTCTGTAGTTGTCATAATTATATGATAAACCTATGATTAATTATTTTTGAATTGAAAGACGTGCAAGCATCTTAGCTCTTAATTTGTTTTTTGGCAACATTCTCGAAATAGCTAATTTAACTACCTTCTCGGGATTTTTGGCAAATAATTTATCCATTTGTTCACTCTTCAGATTACCGATCCATCCGCTGTGCCTGTAGTATATTTTTTGCTCCATTTTCTTTCCTGTGACTATCAATTGGCTGGCATTGGTAATCTCTACAAAATCTCCATTGTCCATCCTGTAGCTGAAGTTGGATTTGTGTTTTCCACGAAGAAAAGAAGCCGCTTCAGTAGCGATACGGCCCAAAACCTTGCCCTGGGCATCGATAACTTGCTTTTTTCTTTCAATTTTTACTGTTTGTACTGCCATTGCTTTTAAATATTAACTATTAATTATTTTACCAATTCCAATAAAGCCATTTTTGAAGCATCTGATTTTCTCACGCCCAATTTGATGATTCTCGTGTATCCACCATTTCTTTCTTTGAATGTCGGAGCAATATCATTGATCAGTTTTTCTACTATTTCCGGAGAAAAAACCCTTGCCAATACTCTGCGCGAGTGCAAATCAGCCTTTTTAGCCTTTGTGATCGCTTTCTCAGCAACTGGAGCATATTCTTTTGCCTTGGCTAAAGTTGTCGTGATTGTTCCATGTTCGATCAACGCAGAAACCACGCTTTTCATCAAAGCTTTCCTTTGTCCGGATGGTCTGCCAAATTTTCTACCTTTTTTTAAATGCTTCATAGCTGTAAATTTAAGTTTAAATTACTCCTCCTTAAGTGAAAGATCCAATTTCGAAAGTGCCTTTTTGATCTCCTTGATTCCGACATCACCCATTCCCTCAACTTCTCTCAAGCCGGATTCAGTCTTTTTGGTTAATCCTCCTACGGTCTTGATGCCACCTTCTGTAAGTGAGTTAATTGTTCTTGTTGAAAGATCCATTTCCTCGATCTTTACTTTAGTGACGTCTTCTTCGGTTACTTCTGCGCCTTCAGTCTTTTCGGGAGCCATGAAAGATCCTGCTTCTGTTGTTGTGGCTGATGTGATAGAAGTGAATTGATTTACCAAGATACCTACTGCATCGTTAAAGGCAGACTCGGGATCTATGCTGCCATCAGTTTCGATAGTGAGTTTTAATTTATTGAAATCAGTCCTGTCTCCGACGCGCATATTTTCAACTTCGTAATTTACTTTCCTGATAGGAGTGAAAATAGCATCAACGGCGATTGCGCCTATTTCTAATTTTTCTTTCCTTCTCTGCTCTACTGGCACATAGCCCAAACCCTTCTCTATGGTCATTTCGATTTCAAGTTCACCCTTTTTATCGGTTATGGATGCGATAGGAGCATTGCCATTGATAACTTTAACTTGACTAGGCGTTTCGATGTCTTTTGCAGTGACTTCTTTCTCGCCTTTCACCTTAATGTGAACATGTTGAGGTTCGTCACCATCCAATTTGAAACGGACTTGTTTTAAGTTCAAGATTATCTCAACAACATCTTCGATGACGTTAGGAACAGTAGAAAATTCATGGTTTACGCCCTTTATCTTTACCATAGTGACAGCAGCACCCTTCAATGAAGAAAGTAGAACGCGACGCAATGCGTTACCGAGAGTTGTGCCATATCCCGGATAAAGGTGCTCAACTTCGAATACGGCTGTGTTGCCGTCTGAGCTGACTGTTTTGTATTTTGATGGAAGCGTAATGTCCATACTTTAAACAATTAACGTTTAGTGTTTAACCGAAAACCTATTGTCATGAGTTAAACGCCGGTCGTCAATTGTATGATTAGGTTATTATCTTGAATAAAACTCAATAATTAAGTTTGTATTGAATGATGTTGTCAAATCTTCTTTCGGTGGCAGTGACTTCACTTCTCCCTTCAATATTCCTTTATCCAAAACCAACCATGTCGGAGGCGTATATTTCTTGATTGTTTCTTTTAAGTCCTTAAAGAGTGCTGATTCTTTAGATCCAGGCCTTATTTCGATAGTGTCCCCAATCTTTACTTCATAGGAAGGGATATCTATTTTTTTGCCATTAACATAGGCGTGGCCATGGCCAACCATCTGATTCGCAATGCTTCTTGAGGAGGCAAAGCCCAATTTGTAAACAACATTGCCCAACCTTCTCTCCAATTTAGACATCAAAGCGTCACCGCTCGCACCTCTCTTGGAAATTTCAGTCATATAATTGCTCAATTGTTTCTCAGTGATGCCGTATGCGAATCTGACTTTTTGCTTCTCTCTCAATTGAGTGCCGTATTCAGAAAGATTAGATCTTTTTCTGCCATGCATACCAGGAGTGGTAGCATTACGAACCATAGCACACTTCGGAGAATAACAACGCTCACCCTTTAAAAAGAGTTTTTCACCTGCACGTCTACAAATTTTACATTTTTGATCGATCTTCATATTTTTTTTAAATCCTTCTAACCTTTGGCGGTTTACAGCCGTTATGTGGTAAAGG
>CAYHBU010000089.1:0-3397 GCA_964354925.1 uncultured Candidatus Saccharibacteria bacterium
TGAACATATTATTCTAAATAATGCCACGGCAAATGTATTGCTTAATAGATATGGTTTGGGCGAAAGCAGGAAATACACAAATATCTATGTCATGAGGGGTTGGGGTTGGGGTAGTGCTACCATACGCCCTTCGGGTGACATATTGATGGGAACCTGTCAGATTGTCCCTTTGGACTGGTATATAAAGCAAAAAAAGATTAACAGGGTAGATTTTATGAAGCTGGATATAGAAGGGGCCGAACTTTCTGCATTGAAGGGGAGTATACAAACATTGCAATATTTTTTGCCCGGGCTCATGATCGAAATTACAAAAGATGCCTATCGCGATTTCGGGTACACGTTAAACGATCTGTATGATTTTTTGGACAGGTTGCGATATTCACTGTATTGCCTACGTCGTGGCAATTTAATGAGATTATCAAAAACCGCCTTTTTACATTATCATGGTAACATTTTTGCTTTCTCTTAGGCAAAAGCGCCTGAAATGATCGTATGATTGCGCGTGAGATACCTTTATTACTGCAGGTAATTTTTCGGGGTGAAATCAAAAAAATAGTCATATTTATTTGGTTTTTGCTGTACCGAGAATTTTACAACGTAGTATTTTGGTGGATTTTGTTGTATCGGCCTAAAAAATTGCCACCTACAGCATCAGTTCGGGTAGTGACCGGATATCCGATTGAGTATAAATCTCCCGACCATCTCGTCCCGTGGGGAACAAAACATGACAATAACAGTCATAAAAAATTTATTCTCCATATGGAATACTTGATCAGTAGGCAGGTGACCTCGAAAACCAAAAACTATATGGATCTTGGTTGTGCGGGAGGACAATTGGTGAAGGACTTTCGGGATTTGGGCTGGGTCGCGGTAGGACTGGAAGGTTCTGATTACTCGTTGAAGCATAGGCGCGCTAACTGGCCTCTGCTTGCCGGAAAAAGTTTGTTTACGTGCGATATTGCTAAACCATTTACAGTTTTGGTAAACGGGGAAAAAAATCAGTTTCAGTTAGTTACTGCCTGGGAAGTTTTGGAGCACATTAACATTCGTGATTTGCCAGTGTTATTTGGAAATATCGTCAAACATTTAGATAAAGGTGGCTATTTTATTGCTTCAACTACCTCACTACCTGATATCCATGATGGAGTTGATTTACATCAGACAAAAATGAGCAATGCCCACTGGCGTGGTTGGATTAGAGAACATATTACGGACCTCACCCCGGTCGATATTGGACTCAAGGTCTATCAGTATGTACGATTTAACTCTGAGCGGTCCATTTTGACATATCGGAAAAAATAGCCGTCAGGTATCATATAATACGACTCATGTATCCTTCTTCCATTTTTTTTGCTACATTTTCCCGCTATGAAAAGGATAAGCGCATGCCGACCAATGGCATGGTAGAGCCTGTGTTGTCGTTTTTTTTGCCGAAAGTTACCAGGCTGTTGCTGCTGGATCAGCCACATTTAACAAGCGATATCATCGATCCAATTATCCAAATATATCAAAACGAGAAATTAGTCAGGAGATTTACTCTTTCGAAGTTCTGGTATTTGCCGATTTATTTCCTTTGCAAATTACCCAGTCGTGAAGAAACACGCGTATCGTATAAGTTGAGAGATTTTTTTTCTGTACTTTTTTTAGGATTATCACAACCTGAAACATATGATTTGTTTATTGGGCTTGAAGCGGTCAATGCGCTTGCTGGATTGGTCTTAAAAAAAATTGGCAAAGTAAAAAAAGTTGTATATTACGTATCCGATTATTCTCCGATTCGATTTCCAAATATGTTATTTAATGCGTTGTATATATGGTTGGATCGATTTTGCTTATTGCATGCTGACTATACATGGGATGTCTCGCTGGCAATGCTCAAAGGTCGGATAGAGGCAGGACTACCGCTTGGGGATAACTACCGGATCATTCATGTACCCAACGGGCTTTTTCCGATTCAAATAAAATCGCTTCCGATCAACAAACGGACAAAGTATGATTTGGTGTATATGGGAATATTGGAACGTGATATGGGATCGGATCTGGCCATCAGGTCTCTGCCAACAGTACTTAGGCGTTTTCCGAAGACGATGCTGCATATAATTGGTGGGCCGGAGATACATATAGAGAGGATGAGAGCAATTGTAAAAAAATTAGATATTGAAAAATTTGTGGTTTTTCATGGTATTGTTCCCGATAACGAGAAAATGGCTACAATTATCAGAAATTGTTACATTGGACTTGCACCGTATAGATCATTTCCAAATTCAAAACGGTGGTACGGGGATGCCGGGAAAATTCGCCAGTATACGGCGGCTGGTTTACCGGTTGTGACGACGCATGTTCCTCCCCTTGGGAGATATATTGTAAAAAAAGGTGCCGGTATAATGACCAAAGATACGGTCAAAAGTTTTTCCGGCGGGATTCTTCGGCTGTTATCAGATGATGCCCTGTATGAGAAGTTAAGCGCCGGAGCGATAAACGTGAGCCGCGATAATACCTGGGAAAACGTGTATACCAAGGCTTTTGAAGATATGAAAAAGATGATAGAATAGATTTCCATGAGTTATCTATCTTATTTTTTTGGTAAACGAATCGTTATTCCCGGAGGGAATGGTTTTTTTGGTTCTCATATCGTGAACAAATTGAAAAAAGTAACATGTGAAATTTTTATCCCCAAAACAAGAGAGGGAATTGATTTTCGAAAAAAAGAAGATTGTTTCTCGTATCTTGCAAAAACAAAGCCTGATATCGTCATAAATTGTGCGGCCAATCAAGGAGGCATCGCTTATCATGTAGGCAAGCAAGCAGATTTGTTTTTGGATAATCTGCTCATGGGTTCCTATCTCATGCTTGCCGCGCAGCAGGTAGGCGTGAAGAAATTTGTCAACATTGTGGCTGGTTGTTCGTACCCCGGGTATCTGGAGAAAAACGAGATGAATGAAGAAGATTATTGGAACGGGTGGCTTCATGACAGTATATTCAGCTACGGATTTGCTCGTAAAGCCTCTACGGTGTATGGCTTGGCCCTTAAAAAGCAATATAACTTTAACTCTATCCATCTGGTCATGGCAAACATGTATGGGCCGGGTGAACATTTCAATCCTGAACAGAGCAAGGCCCTTGCGGGGCTTATAAAGAAAGTTTACGAAGCAAAAAAAAAGAATGTGCCGACGGTGGAAGTATGGGGCACCGGTAAGCCGTTACGGGATTGGCTGTATGTGAAGGATGGCGCGGAGGCAATTTTGAGAGCTACAGCTGTCTATGATGACGTTTCTCCCCTTAATATCGCAACCGGAGTGGGAGTTTCAGTTTCGTCGCTCGCAGAGACGATACAGAAAGTAGTTGGGTATGCCGGAAAACTTGTGTATAACACGGATAAGCCGGACGGAGCATTGCA
>CAYHBU010000090.1:0-3293 GCA_964354925.1 uncultured Candidatus Saccharibacteria bacterium
CCTTGCGGGCGCTACCACCTCAAGGTAGTGCGTCTGCCAGTTTCGCCACCCGCGCATTATATGCTAAACTATCTAACTAAAATAATTTATTTTATCAAAAAAAACAAGAGCCCTTACGTCATGTAAGGGCTCTTGTTTTTTAATTGAGTTCGATATTTTAAGCTTTTGCTTCAGCGACTTCTGCTGTTTCGTTAGTAGCTTCCACTATCACCTCTTCCGCTTGAGCGGGAACTCCGATAGCGATTACTTCCAATGATTTACCTGCTTTGAGTTTTGATCTCTTGCCTTTTGCTGTCCTGATGAAATAAATCTTGCTTCTTCTCACTTTGGCTGATTTCATGACCTCAATCCTTGCAATCAATGGAGAATGCACAGGAAACACCCTTTCTACGCCAACGCCAAAAGAAATCTTTCTTACGGTAAAGGTACCGCTTGGCTGATTGCCATGTTTTCTGGCAATAACAAGACCTTCAAAAATCTGGATTCTGTCTTTATCGCCGTCTTTCACTTTCTGGTGCACTTTGACGGTGTCACCAACCTTGAAAGCGAATTTACCGTTATTTATTTGTTGAGTTTTGTTAAAAAGTTCTAACTTATTCATATAATCTGGCCATTAGCCGTGAGCCACTAGCTTTTAGCTGAAATTAAATTTAATAAACACAAATATATCAGAAAACAATAAATAAATCAAGCCCCCATTTTCACATGCTAATCGTTAACTGTTAACCGTTATTTTTCTTGACCTTGATAATCATGACTGGGCAAACCTCCTGAGCATCTACATTGCACTCTGGATCACCCAACTCCAATTCGTAGGTGGTTTCATCAGCCCCCTTGACCTGTTTTGACCCGATCAAATAAGATAATCCGTCATCTTTCATTTCCCAATATTTCTCGCAGACAGCCGCGCAAGACCCGCATCCGATGCACCTGTCCCTGAAATGTAAAACTTTATATTTTTTCTTTTCCATTATTGTCTAAATTTAAAATTTATTTATTGATGATCAGTGCGCTGGCGACTATCGCCGCTGTTTCAGCGCGAAGCACTAAACCACCAAGTGATAATACATAAAAATTATTATTTTTAGCAAGCTCTATCTCACCGTCAGCAAATCCGCCTTCGGGACCGATAAAGATATTGAACTTTTTCGCCTCTTTGAAATGACTCAGAAATTCGCATGACAATTTATCGCAGCACTGACCGGACTCTTCGTGAAAAATAAAATTCACCGCATCTTTGTCAGAAATTGCCATAGCTATCGCATCATAAAAACTAATTGTCTCTTCCAGCTGCGGCATTTTGGAGCGGCCGCATTGCTCACTCGCCTCCTTCGCTATCTTATGCAATCTCTCATCGTTCAGATTTAATTTTATTGATCTTTCGACCAACACAGGTACAAATTTAGAAATACCGATTTCTGTGCATTTTCCCAAGACAAGTTCCACGTTATCTTTTTTGAGGACACTCTGGAAAAGATTAATGACAACATCTTGTTTCTTCCCTTCTTTTTTGCCGTTTATCTGGACTATGATTTCTTTTTTTCCGACTCCCTTTACCATCGCCTCGTATTCAAATCCGCTATCGTCCAATAAGATTACATCTTCTCCCAATTTAACCCTGAAAACAGAAAGCAACTGATGCAAAATACCCTCATCTTCAAGTGAGATTCTTTTTTCTTCGCCTATTGGGAAATCTACAAAAAAACGTTTGTGCACTTCTCGAATAAGTGAAAAGCAAGAAGTGAAGAGTGAAGAGTCTTCTATTATTGCTTTTCACTTTCCTCTTTTCCCTTTTCACTGAATTAGCTATTCGCTTATAACTTCCGTAATTGTCACCCCTCCTCTCGGGTTGTCATTTTCATGAGTTTTCAAACCCTCAATCTTATCAACGACATCCATGCCCTCGATCACTTTGCCGAATGCCGTATGTTTGCCATCAAGCCATGGAGTTGCCTCTGCAGTCACGATGAAAAATTGGCTGCCATTTGTGTTTGGACCAGAATTAGCCATGGCCAAAACTCCGCGCACCAATTTATGATTATTGAATTCATCTTCAAATTTATATCCCGGTCCGCCCATGCCATCGTTTGACCAATTATCATCCTTGCTATTGGGATCGCCGCCCTGGATCATGAAATCCTTGATAACACGGTGAAATCTGGTACCACTATAAAATCCCTCTTTTGAAAGCTTGGTGAAATTGGCCACCGTCTTTGGCGCGTCATTGTCAAAAAGCTCTATCTTTATATCTCCCAAATTAGTCTTCAGCGTAACTATGCTCATTTGTTTTTCTTGGATATCTGAACTTTCTTTTTGCTCTTCCTGCTTGGTCGTATCATCGACCGCAGGCTTGCTGGCAACATCCGCCTTATAAAAACCGAAGTACCAAACAACGATAGCAACAACTAAAATCCAGAATGCCCAAATTAATACATTATTTTTATTTTCCATATTTATTGATTAAACCACTTTTAATATTACGAATGATAATGAAAATTCAGATTAATTTCAATATTGTGAACAAATAAACACCCCAGCATGAAGCCGGGGCGTTTATTGGAAACAACTTGAGATTATTGCTGTCTCTTCTGTCTTATCTTTCTGATGATGTAGCTGATGACCAATATGAAGATCAAAAGACCGAACAATGTAATCCAATCAAGCACTGAGAATGATGCAAGTCCGCCAAAGATAGAAGCTGCAAGATTAACAGAGCCAGTGACTGTGCTCGAAGCAGAAGCTGACACTATCGGCTGGCTATTGCCGGCAGGATCTTGATAATTCACAAGTGCTATCGTGGTCAAGATGTCACCTTTCTTTGCGTTGGCGCCGATCCTGACAGAGAATTTCTTTGATATTTCATTGTCAGCAGCGATGTTGCCCAAATCAACTATCAAGCTATTTTCGCTCCTTGATGATGCTGAAAAATCAGCTTCTCTGAGTTCAGAGTCCTTGGGAAGACCGATTGACAATAAAACATTCCTCACTTCGTAATTATTAGAGTTTTTTACAGTCACCAAATATTCGACAATATCGCCAGCCTTGACCTCATTCTGGTCTACGGATAATTTCAATGACACAGGTTTTTGATGGCTGATGATAGTCGATACGGAATTTGAAAACACATTCAATCGTTTCACCGGAATATATACCTGTGATTGGATTTGGATCGTGCTATTCAATCCTCCCACGACTTCAACTGTAAAGTATAAAGTTGTCGTTTCTTGTGATCTCAATCTTGCAACATTCCAAGCGAGGGTGCCCGATACTGAGTCATAGCTGGCCTTCGGAGA
>CAYHBU010000091.1:0-3236 GCA_964354925.1 uncultured Candidatus Saccharibacteria bacterium
TACGTCTCCAGCAATCGGATGAGCGATAAATACAGTTTTTATCCTGGCCATTGTAGCCCCTCCTTATTTTGTAAAATAACTATCCTATGCTTTGGAATATATATCAGGAAAACTTGCAAATCAACCCCGCACCCTTTCTTAAAATAACTTTTCAATAAAAAATACTGCGGGATTAATCGATAAAAGTCTTTCTATGGATTTCGCAGGGTCCGTATTTTTCTATCATCTCAAAATGCAGTTTTGTGCCGTAGCCCTTATGTCTGTCAAAGCAATATTGCGGATATTTTTCGTGATATTTTTGCATCATTCTATCGCGCGTCACCTTGGCGATGATAGAGGCGGCGGCGATAGACCAGACTTTGTCGTCGCCCCCAATGATTGCTTTTTGGTCAAGGTTCAAATCCTCCACTATGTCTCGGCCATCTATCAAGACGATTGAATTTTGCAGATTAATTTTCGGTTCTTTTTTTAATAAATCGTCAACTGCTTTTTTCATTGCCATCAAAGTCGCTTGCAGTATATTTTTTTCGTCTATTATTTTTTCGGTCACGATTCCTATCCCGTATTTGACGTCTTTACTTGCAGTCAAAAAATCAAACAATTTCTCGCGTCCTTTCGGTGTTATCTTTTTAGAATCTTTTATCTTGAGGAATTCTTTTTGGTTTTCAGCGGTATGGAAATTGAAATCAGAAGACAAAAATAAGGCGGCAGCCACTACTGGCCCCGCTAACGGTCCCCTGCCAGCTTCATCGATACCAATGATGAATGATCGGCCAGATTTTATGTGTTTTTGCTCAATAGATAAGTCCATCCCAGTATATCAACATTGACTCAATCAATTTTTACTAAAAATTGATTTGACGTGTATTTTCACGTGAATATATTTAAAAACCTATTTTTTGCCAGTATTATTTAATCGGCACCATATATGTCGATGTTGTATTACTGGGCATAGCTTGATTCTAACAGGTTGTCGTACAAAAGAAAAAGCCCGACGATTTATTTGACGGGCTTTGTGTCTTTTGGGGAGTATATTTTTTTAAGCTCTTCGAGCAGACACGTAAATTCGTTGTCGCGATTAATCTTTTTTCCTGCACAATCAGTATCGAATCCGCACATTATTATTGGGCATGGTTCATTCGGATCAAGCACTATTTCTTTTATTGTCGGGTATAAGTTGTCTTTGTAGCATAGCGATATCTTGGCCACGTGTCCTCCAATTTTTAATGAATATTGTATCATTTAAATCATTAAAAGCAAGTTTATCGTAAAATAAAAACCCGACCGCAGAGCTTTGCTCTTTGGTCGGGTTGGCTATGTCGGCGTATTTGTTTTTATTTAAGGTGCTCTTTGCAAATATCCGCAAATTCCAATAAAGCCTTTTCTGCGCTTTCTGGCAATTCGAGGCATCTAAACGGATGGAATATACCCATTTTTTGAACAGATTCCTGAATTTCAATAGTTAATTCATGAAGCCTGGGAGTTCTCTCACATAACGCCTTAAACTCAGGATGAAGAAGATAGGGCGATATTAAATCTTCTGATTCTCCTAAAAGCATATTCCCTCCATTTGGTGTATTTAAGTTAAATTTAAAAGATTAATATCAATATTACATATTTTCCAGCAAAAGTCAATGTTGGCAGTTTGCGTTTAAACCTATAAAATTCAGACAGAAAATATACCGCTCTATTGGTTTTTGATTTTGTTAGCATTTAATTTTGCTAACGAGATAATTACTAACGAGCTAAAAAGCTAAATTGAAATTCACCCATCTTCACGTCCATAGCCACTATTCATTGCTTGATGGCCTCGCTAAAATCGATGAAATTGTAAATCATGCCAAATCGCTTGGCATGGATTCAATCGCGCTCACCGATCATGGTGTAATGTATGGCGCCATCGAATTTTATAAGAAAGCCAAAGCTGCCGGCATCAAGCCGATCATCGGTTGCGAAATTTATCTTGCCAATAATACTAGATTCGATAAAAGATCCGGCATAGATGATAAAAGATATCATTTGGTATTGCTTGCTAAAAATAACGAGGGATACAAAAACCTCCTGAAGATTGTCGGTCTTTCTCATCTAGAGGGCTTCTATTACAAGCCTCGTGCCGACAAAGATTTGTTGAGAAAATATTCAGAGGGCATCATCGCCTTATCCGCCTGTCTTGGCGGAGAGATACCGCATGCGATCCATGCCAGAGATTTTGAATTGGCGGAGAAATTGGCCCTGGAATATCAAGATATTTTTGGCAAAGGAAATTTCTTTTTGGAAGTCCAGCCTCATCCTAAGCTTGAAGGTCAAGATTTCACGAACGAAGAGATAATTAAGCTCGGAAAAAAACTGGGCATACCTGTGGTGGCGACTAACGACTCCCATTATTTGAAGAAAGAAGACGCCGAAGCGCAAGATGTTTTGTTGGCCGTGCAAACACAAAATAGTCTGGACGATAAAGATCGCCTCACGATGAAATTCGAAGATTTCTCTATCAAGCCAACCAAAGAAATGTCGGAATCGTTCAAGGAAAATCCTGATGTCATACAAAATACTCAAGTCATAGTCGATGCTTGTAATATTACTCTTGAGCTCGGCAAGATCCAGCTCCCATTTTTCCAGGTGCCCGAAGGCCAGACCCCCCAAACATATTTAAGAGAGCTGTGTGACAAAGGGCTTGAACGAAGATACGGCATCAAAGTGGAAGATGCTGAAAATTTAGATGAAAAATCAAAACAAATACTCGTCAGGACTGATTTTGAATTATCCGTCATCGAGAAGATGGGATACGCTTCATACTTTTTGATCGTGCAAGATTTCGTAAACTGGGCAAAAAACCAAGGCATCGTCGTGGGTCCTGGTCGCGGATCAGCTGCGGGATCTATCGTCGCCTACCTTTTGAATATTACCAATATTGATCCGATAAAATACGACCTTCTCTTTGAAAGATTCTTGAATCCCGATCGTATCTCAATGCCTGATATCGACTTGGATTTTGCTGATACGCGCAGACAGGAGGTTTTGGCTTATGTGTCAGAAAAATACGGCCAAGACAGAGTTGCGCAAATCATAACTTTCGGAACGATGGCTGCCCGCGCGGCTATTCGCGATTCCGGCAGAGCCCTGGGATATGCCTATGCTTTTTGCGATGAGTTGGCAAAATTAATTCCCACAGGTACGGATTTGAAAGAGGCTATTTAGGGGTTGCGGGAATTAAAATAAAAATACAAAAAAGATAC
>CAYHBU010000092.1:0-3220 GCA_964354925.1 uncultured Candidatus Saccharibacteria bacterium
TTTTGCTTGCACCAGTTTCTAATGGCATACCGCTATGGGCGGCCAAAGGAGCTAAAGAAGAGGGCGCTTTCGTTGTCGGTCTTTCTCCGGCCGGATCTTACAAAGAACATATCGAGAAATATGACCTGCCTACTGATTTTTTTGATATGATTATCTATACCGGCTACGGCTTTTCCGGTAGGAATCTGCATTTGGTTAAATCTGTAGATGCGGTAATCTTGGTTTGCGGAAGAATGGGAACTTTGAATGTTTTTACTATTGCCTTTGAAGATAATAAACCAATTGGAATCGCGAAGGGATCTGGCGGTATCGCCGAGGAAATAAGCCATTTAGTGGAAAGAGCGCATCGTGGCGAAGGAAAGATTGTGGATGAAAAAGACCCTAAAAAATTAGTGGAAGAAGTTCTTAAATTAGTTAAGCAAGAACATTCTCAATAACAAGTTAAAATACTCACATCGGACTTAGGGCGATTTTGCTTTTAGTTTCGACTTGAATTTTCATTTTATATTATGTTTGACTTTTTATTTCATTTAGTCCAGGGCTTTACTAGCCAAATTGATATTATCGGTCGTCTTTTATTGGCTGCAGTGCTTGGTGCGATGCTGGGCTTCGAGAGAGAGTATGTGGGCAAGTCTGCCGGTCTGAGAACGTATATGCTTGTTTCTTTGGGATCGGCCTTGTTTACTATCCTGTCAGTTGAGGCATTCCCTGGTTTTGAGGGGATTGCTTCGTTTGATCCGAGCCGTATTATTTCTCAGATAGTGGTGGGAGTCGGTTTTATCGGTGCTGGAATCATAATTTTTGAACAAAGGGAAAGTAAAGTGCGTGGTCTCACGACCGCTGCTGGTCTTTGGGTGATAGCAGCTATCGGATCTGCCGTAGGATTGAAATTTTATTTTGTTTCCATATTCCTGACTTTATTTATCATGATTATATTGAGTGGTTCAAGATATTTCAGGGTGGAAGAAAAAATACATAGATTAAGTGAGCGCATGAATCCAAACGATGATCAAGAGTCTTTTAAGTAGGAATTATTTTTATGCAGTTACAACGCTAGTCGGTACGATAGTCGGCGTTGGAGTTTTTGGCTTGCCATATGCTTTTGCTAAGGCAGGCTTTTTTGTCGGATTAGTGCATTTAGTGTTGCTTGGCAGTGTAACCATGATAATTCATCTTATGTTCGGAGAAATAATCCTGCGCACCAAAGAAAGGCATAATTTGCCAGGATACATAGAAAAATACATGGGAAAGCGATGGGAGGCATTGATCAGTTTTTCTACATTGCTTGGCATATTCGGTTCGATGATTGCATATATACTGGTCGGAGGCACGTTTTTGGATATATTAGCTGTGAAATTGGCTGGAATCAGCGATGTTCCCAATTATATTTTCTATATTTCATTTTGGTTGTTTCTGACCGTATTGATTTTTCTGGGCCTGAAAACGATTGAGATGGTGGAATTTGGGATGACCATCGTGCTACTAGTCGCAGTAGCAGGTATCGCTTTTTTTTCCGCCCCCCACATTAATATTGACCATTTATTTGAATTCAGCGCTTTAAATGCATTTTTGCCGTATGGCGTGATTTTATTCTCGTTGGCTGGAACTGTAGCCATACCTGAAGTCAGAGAGATTTTATTGGGCAATGAAAAAAGAATGAAATCTGCCATAGTGATTGGTATAACCGTTCCAATGCTCATCTATGGATTATTTACATTCGTAATTGATGGAGTTACTGGTGTCGCCACTACTCCTGAGGCTATTTCTGGTCTTGGCGCTGTAGTTGGATGGCCGGTTTATGTACTGGGCGCATTATTTGGCATTTTAGCGATTGCTACATCATACATAACCTTTGGTTATTATTTGTATGAGACTTTTTTGCTGGACTATGGAATAAATAAGTTATTAGCCCATCTTCTGATTGCAGTGGTACCAATATCATTTGTTTTGTTCGGATTACGAGATTTCATAGCTATTATCGGGTTTTTAGGTGCGGTGATGGGTGGATTTGAAGGTATTACGATGATACTTACTTATTTTAAAGCGAAAAAAATGGGCGATCGCAATCCAGAATACTCTCTCAAGCTCCCCCATTTTGTTTATTATATCCTCATACTGACATTTGTTTTGGGCATGGTTTACACGCTGGCATACGGAGCTTGAGATATTTTGCAGTGGCAAGATAAAGAGTATAATATAAACATAAATCATAAATGTTATCACGTTTCCGTATCGTTAAATTGTTAGAGAGATTGTAATCAGGAACAATTTAGGGATGTGGCGATGTTATTATTTGCTATGTCTCAATCAAGTCACATCTCGTCTTCTAAAAAAACTAAAAAACAAGTTGAAAAGTTTGGTCCCACTCGCTTTCCCGATAGAAGAGAGAAGCAAGAAATGGGACCCGGTAAAAAAGAATATATGATTTGTAAGACCTGCAGCGTTGCTTATTATGATAAATCTTGGCACCAGAGCCTGGCCGACTACAAGCATTTGAAAGAAAAAAATATCGATAAAAAATTGATTAAGTTCGTTTTATGTCCTGCTTGCGAGATGACAAAAAACAAGCAATATGAAGGACTGATAATGATTCGGAATGCCTCGGACAAGATTAAGAATGACCTAATCAACTTAATTAAGAATATGGGAGAGACAGCCCAAAGGATTGATCCGATGGATAGGGTTTCCAAAATAAAGGAGACAAAGCAGGCCATCGAAGTCTGGACCACTGAAAATCAATTAGCCAAAAAAATAGCGAATAAGATAAAATCAACATTCCCTCAGCAGCTGACTAAAAAGAAAATTATTTTTTCAGGAGAAGGATCTGATGTGGTAAGGATAGAAATCGAGTAATGATCAACGTTTGTAAAATACACCCCAACCTGTAGGTTGGGGTGTATTTTGTGTAGGTATGATATTATTATCAATATGACAAAGATAGAAAAAATAGCATTTTATTTATTTATTTTTTTGTTGCCATTTCAGATTGGCAAGCTGGTTTATGCCTTCCCTGTTTTACCGGAATCATTTTATCACCAGATTTTTATTTACCTGAGTGACATTTTGATATGTTTTCTTTTGTTATTGTGGGGACTTAGATTGTTCCGCAGTATCCAGGAAAGACAAAATTTCTACTACGCATTAAAAGCAGATTTTGTCTTAATCCTCGTTATTCTTTTTTCCGGAGCATCTATCTTTGTTGCTGGGGATGGATATTTAT
>CAYHBU010000093.1:0-1721 GCA_964354925.1 uncultured Candidatus Saccharibacteria bacterium
GCATCATGATCCGAATCGATAAGCGGCGCTCTCACTATTTCCGTAACAATATCATCTATCAGTTGGTGATGTTGGGGGGAATTTCTAAACTCCAGGGAAGAGAGAATCTGTTTTACCCACTTTGCCGCTTGATGACCGGTCTTATCACCACCAGCAAGAAGTTCCCTGATGCGCGCTTTGTCTTTCGCCTTCACCGCCCTGTATACGTCAAAAAATACGTCGGGCGATACGGCTAATTTCCCGGCAAAATACCGGGTATATTCTTCCGCGAGCGCAATATCGTTCCAGGGAATATATCTATAGATGGACAAATCATTTTGAGAAAATTCCGATGTCACCATGTCAAAGACGCTGCTGGACGCTTCTGCCGGATCTATATATGAGAAGGCTGCGCTGTAGGCCACTTTTTCCTGTGCATATTGCAAGAGACGATCCGCTACGTCCTTCCTAAACTCCGTTAGATTGAAATCCGGATTCTGAGGGATCATACTCCAAATCGCACTCCTAGCGGATGCATCGAAGAGGCTATATTGGGCCCGTACGAAATCCTCATTATCAACGGAAGTAATCCGGGTAATAGAACCAAGCATCCGGTCGGTCTGATCAAAAATATCCTGCTCTCCCCCGGGAGTTGTGGCAGCACCGATTAAGCGTAACCGTTCGCCTTCAAACTGACCGAGGATAAACGTGAGCGTATTGTAGCCATACCCGATACGAAATGCATCGGGATTAAGGCCCGCATTGAGATATATCATTCGCCATGAAGCTTCATCAAAAAAGAACCGTACTGGCTCCGGTTGGTATGTTTGTGCCACGGATATTTCATCAAGTACCCGTTGGGTAAAGCTTTCAAGCCATTTCTCCGTTTCCGCATCCAAAGATCTGCTATAACTCTCCAGATTATCTAAGAATGTTTTCTCGCTTTTGTGGCTCGTTGGTCCATAGGGATACCCGTAGATCATTTGCGTTGCGAGAATGTTTCGGTCAATAGATGGCTTCCGGGTGGCAAGATAATCTAAAACTACATCTTTTTTCTTCCACCATTCGTTCCAGACTGCCTCATACTGCGCCCGGGATTTTTTTGGTGATAGATTAGCGTCCCATAATTGACCCCTCACCCTACTTAAAGCCGCGTCCCATTCGGAAGTCAGACTATTGACGAACTCTGTCAATACAAGCGGAGGTATCGTATTACCGGCTATTTCTTTCCTCAAATCCTCCGGACTCAACGCAAACAACCCAACGAGAACTTCCTGCTGGATACTCTTATTCCAACCCGGTGGTTTTGGTGTTGCGGCTTTACCGGATCCTCCAAATTCGGTAAATGTTGCCAAGAAATCCTGGATCATCTGCCTGGCAATAAGCGCTCCGTGTGGCAAGTCCGCTCCGCGTCCCGACCCGTAATATTCCTGTAGCCTTGAGAGCGCATCCCGTTGTGCGAAAATGTTATAGCCAAGGTCCGCTAAAATATGCCCTGCGTAGTCAGCCTTATACTCAGCCAGTCGACTGGCAAATACGTCTGCCGATAAACTATCGGAGTTTTCTGCCTCAAATACCGGTCCGCTAAAACGGTCTTCGTAATGGGAAAACTCATGGGCTAATACCGCAATGAATTCATCCTTTGTGACAAAAAGATTAATGAAGCTTTGGTTCATCATAATAGTGCCGTCTGCATAGCTTGCCGCTGCCGGATTCTTTTGGTTTTTAACTACAAGAATGCG
>CAYHBU010000093.1:1731-3170 GCA_964354925.1 uncultured Candidatus Saccharibacteria bacterium
GTCCATCCCTTTGACGAAGTGTATTTCGATACTTGGTAATACGATCCAGTTCCTTCTGGAGAAATACGACTACTTCATCATTGGCCGCAAGGAACCCATTATTTTCATTGAGATATCGATAATGCGTATAGAGTTCATCATATTCGTCCGGATTACTTTTCATAGAAAAACCCGAATGCTCCAAAGGAGCAAGATACAACTCATCTTGAGGAACCGCGAGTACGGTTTCTCTTATGGCCTGGAGCCGTGCTCGGCGGACAATAATTGCCTGAGCAATAGTTCGAAAGGCTTGATTTTTGACATTGTCCGGCAAAATGATCGGCACAGTATAATTGACCAACATATTTTCAATGGCATCCTTTACTGTGTAATCAGCATGCGGATTGATGCGTTTCTCTAAAAACTCATCGACGTGAGAACGATCATCGGGAAGGACTACATTTGATGTTTCCTGAGTGAGCCGTTCGGTCATGGAGGCAATCCGGTTCAGTGCTTCCAATCGTTCTGCCAGAGACAATTGTGCATTCTGCAACACCGACAGGTATACTGAAGAAAGCAATGGAATCTCTTGGATATCCTCAATAGCTGTTGCAAGAGACGATGCCGGACCGTCAAGCGCCCGCCTCAGTGGTGACTTTTTGTTGCCTAACTCATTAACGACGCTATTGAGACTATCGACAAAAGCAACGGGTGGCACGGTGGCGTTGGCAAGCCCGGCCACAAGCTGTTCTATGAGGCGTGCCGCCTGATCGTTGACATCAACTCCTGCAAGCCGCAATCGTCGGGTGATTTCAAAGGAAAAAAATCCTTGTATGGACCGACTACCCATGGGTTTTTTTGCCGGAGCGGAAGGCTGCGCGACAGCACGAAGCCACAGCTCATTGAGCGCAACGGCCCATTGTTCATCCTGTTGTGTAAATCCGACAAAATTTATCGTTCCTGATGTTGTAAACGCATTGACAAGGGAGTCAATTTGTTCGTCTGTTATTCCTGTAAAAACTTTAATCTTAATCAGGAGCTCTTTGTATCTGACTTTATCTCGGTCTGATCTCGGCCCCGATAGACTATTATGCCGTGTAAATTGAGTGTCAAAATAAGCTAAATCACTTCCCAAAATCGCTTCCAGTTGTTGTCGATTATCTCCCTCCCGATT
Organism: uncultured Candidatus Saccharibacteria bacterium; assembly: GCA_964354925.1. GTDB lineage: Bacteria > Patescibacteriota > Minisyncoccia > GWC2-36-17 > GWC2-36-17 > GWC2-36-17. The sequence continues at coordinate 2,885 of CAYHBU010000093.1, forward strand.
AAATTTCACGATGCCGCGGCCGTTAGTAAAATGAATAAAATTTCTACTTATAACATTAGGCGAGAATCCACTTATAAGCCCATAACGCTGTGTCGTAAGGATATTATTTCCTGGTAAATCAAACGTTGAATACCAAGCATCCGGATTTGCGATAAGCCATGCCCGAGGATCCTGCTGTGCTTCTTGAAACAAATCTCTATTTTCTTGTGCTTGAATGATACGCTGGGCAATCTCTAAATTAATCAGAGAATAACGACCATTCTGATGCGGAATAATACGAAGCGTA
>CAYHBU010000094.1:0-3136 GCA_964354925.1 uncultured Candidatus Saccharibacteria bacterium
ATGCGCTAGATCCTCAATATGCCAAGCGAATCGGAGTTGATATTAGCAATCTTTTAGTGTCCCAACCAGATAGTGGCGAGCAGGCATTGGACATCGTAGAGACTCTTGTGAAATCAGGAGTCGTCGACGTAATCGTGGTGGACTCGGTGGCGGCCCTGACTCCGCGCGCTGAAATTGAGGGTGAAATGGGACAATCTCATATGGGGCTTCAAGCAAGATTGATGTCTCAAGCCTTGAGGAAATTGACGGCCATCACTGCCAAGTCAGATACGATTGTAATTTTCATAAATCAGATCCGTATGAAGATCGGAGTAGTGTTTGGCAATCCAGAGACAACCCCTGGAGGAAACGCCCTTAAATTTTACTCGTCGGTCCGTATCGAGATTCGCCGTGCTGCCCAGATCAAAAAAGGCGACCAGATCATCGGCAATCGCGTGAAAGCAAAGGTGGTAAAAAACAAAGTTGCTCCGCCATTCCGCACGGCAGAATTCGATATTATGTATGGTGAAGGTATTTCCTATGAGGCGGATCTTTTGAATTTGGCCGCTAAATACGGCGTGGTGAAAAAATCTGGTGCTTGGTATTCCTTTGGCGAGCAAAAATTGGGCGGTGGCATGGATGCAGCCAGAAGATTTCTAAAAGAAAATGCAAAACTCACGAAACAAATTTCAGAGCTGACCGCGAAGGCTGCAGAAGAAGGGGGACCTGTCAGTGCTGGCACAGGAGAATCATCGGATGAAGAGTAGGGTGCCGTCTCTGGATAAATCTAACAATTTAAAACAAAAATAATATGCCACTTAATTCAAGAGGGAGATATCTGTTGCTTGTTTTTGTGCTCTTTATTGTCATTGTTTTTATTTTTTATCGTTTCGATGAAAGATCTCAAGATGATAATAGCACTTCAGAATCAGCGATTTGCTCGGATTGCAATGTGATTGTCGTCGCATACGACGCTTTACAGGCTACGCATGTTTCTCATCTTGGATATGGAATAGAGACTACTCCCATGATTGACACTTTGGCAAAGCAAGGCGTTTCTTTCGGCAATGCTATCTCGGCGGCTTCCTGGACAGTACCATCTTATATGTCTATTTTTACGGGTCTTTATCCTTCAGAGCATAAGGTGGTAAATAAATTTTCTTTGTTCTCTAAGGATAAAAAAATAATTTCTAATTTGAGAGAACTGTCTCCGGATGTCCAGACGCTCGCCGAAGTATTCAAAGCAAACGGTTATGTGACTGGAGGATTCACGGGAGATGCCGGAGTGAGCACTCAATTCGGTTATGATAAAGGATTTGACGTTTTTACCGATGAAAAAGTTTTTGGATCAATGGAAAATTCCGCAGGCCATGCACTTGAATGGCTTGAAAAGAATAAAGAAAATAAATTTTTTATGTTCCTTCATGGCTATGATTCGCATGGACAGTATAAAGTGGAAGATGGATACAAAGGACGTTTTATGCCAGCAGATTACAAAGGCAAATTTAAAGGAACTAGCGAAGAGCAGCGGATTTTGAGGGAAGATGGTCTTGCCAAAGGAAGTGTTGATTTGACCGAGGAAGATGTTGAGTTTTGGCTCGGTTGGTATGATTCAAAAATAAGGGACGCTGACGATCGTTTTGCTGAATTTTGGCAGGAATTTGAACATATGGGCGTGAAAAATAAAACAATCGTGGTTGTTCTTTCTGATCACGGCACGGAGTTTTATGAGCATAAGCGTTTTGATCACGGATTTTCGCTATATGACGAGCTTGTCCACGTGCCATTGGTTTTTACTGTCCCTGGTCTTTCGGCGAAGGGCATTATTCCGAATCAGGTGACAACGCTTGATGTGGCGCCTACGCTTTTTGATATTACCGGTATTGATCCCGGCCAGAAATATAAGTCGCAGATGAGAGGCAAGAGCTTGCTTTCTTATTTGCAAACCGGAAAAGGCGAATCAAGAGATGTCTTTATGGAAACTGATTATCGTAACTATACTCACAAACGCGGAGTGCGGACGGCTGACGGCTGGAAATTTATTTGGACGATGGAGACGGGAATGAAAGAGCTTTATGATTTAAAAAATGATCCTCTTGAGACTAAAAATATGGCTATGGAAAACAAAGAAATTTCTGCGAAGTTCGAAAAGCGCATTGAGGATTTTATCGAGACAACGGGTCAAAATTTGTCAGGCCCTTGGAGTGTAGGTTGTGTGCCTGTCTATGCCGACCAATGCAAATAAATTTATGAGAAAAATCACTTTCTTTGTTTTATTTATCGTCGCGATCGTAGCCGTGATTTATTTTTATGAGTATGAAAGCGAGGACAAGGTAATGGAACAGGCAGTGCAAGAGATTAAGGAATATGATATTTCTCTGCAAGAAGATCCTTTACTGTCTTTGTCCTCGGAAAAAGAGATTTCATTGACAAAAAAAGACATAAAAACATTTAAAGATTCATGCCCTGATTGTAATGTTGTCTTGCTTTCAGTGGATAGCCTGAGGGCTGATCATGTCGGTGCCTATGGCTACAAGCGCGAAACAACGCCGAATTTTGATAAAATCGCTCAGAAGGGAACCCTTTTCCTTAATTATTTCACCACTTCGTTCCTTACACCTGTTTCTGAGATGTCGGTACATACCGGCCTTTATCCGTCTTCGCATGGTGTGACGAATTTCAATAAATTTCTTCCCGAGGACAGGATTACTTTGGCGCAATATATGAAAAAGAGAGGTTATTTGACCTCTGCGCTTATGTCCTCGCCGGAGTTTGAGGTCAATCCTTCACTCAAAGAAAGTTTTTCAAGAGGATTTGATCGCTATGAATATGTCGACAATCTGCCGATTTCTCGAGCATATCCAGTTAGCGGTGATTTAAAATCAGAATTGGATTCTTTCGGGAAAAATAAGTTTTTTTGGTGGCTGGCAATCGGCGGAGTTCATTGGCCTTATGGAGTGTTTTTATCGGATAGTTTTGTTGATGTTGATTATGATGGGATTTTAAAAGATAAAGCATTGAGCTGGAATGAATTCCAAAGCATCTACAAAGGTGTGCATTATCCTGAGGGTTCAAAGTTAGACAGATCGGATATTCGATATGTGCGGGATCAATACGATAATGGCGTGAAAGCTTTTGACGGATTTTTAGGTAAATT
>CAYHBU010000095.1:0-3126 GCA_964354925.1 uncultured Candidatus Saccharibacteria bacterium
AGGGATGCTATTTCTGTCGGTAAGATCAATGAGGGCCATGCTCGCGCAATCTTGATGGTCAAGGATGAAAAATCCCAAATGGATTTATTCTACAAAATAATCAATATGGGACTTAATGTTCGCGAAGTGGAGGGCATCGCAAGGACGGCTTCGCCGGTAAAAGCTAGATTCATAGAGATAGACCCTAACGCAAAATATTTAATCTCTCAACTTGAAGATGTGATTGGAGCGAAAGTTTCATTCAAGCCAAAGACCAGGGGAGGGAGGATTATCATTGAATACTATCAGCAGGGCGATCTTGAAAATATAGTCAATAAAATCTGCAAACCAAGCAGTGAAAATTCCACAATCAATAGTTGATTATTTCAAACAAATAATATTTATCGTTCAATCTGATTGCGGGGAAATTTAGTCTCTCGACATTATCTTGTAAGTCGCTCCATCTACATTTTTCACTTCCTTTAATTTAGATACGAGTTTTTCTACGCCGGTCCTTATTTTTATCGTAGCAGTGATAGTGATTATTGCGGGACTATTTTTACGTTCCTTTGCTGAATTTATAGATTCGATATTTATTTTTGATTTTTGCATTTCCTCGGAAACGTCTTTCAATAAGCCCAATCTGTCACTACAGGTGAGCTTGATTTCTACGTGATATCCCGAAGATTGTTTTTTGACGGGCAATATCTCTATGCCGTATTCCTTTTTGAGTAAGTGCCTAATCCTATTTTTGGCAATGCTTGTTTTGACAAATTCTAGCCATGACCTGGTCGGAGTGTGTTTTTTTTGAGTGATTATTTCCACGACATCGCCATTTTGGAGTGCGTGAGATAAAGGCACCATCTTGCCGTTGGTTTTTGCTCCAGAGCAACGGTCTCCTACTTCTGAGTGGATGTGATAAGCGAAATCAACTGGTGTGGCGCCTTCTGGTAAATCGATGGCATCTCCTTTTGGAGTGAGGACGAAAATCCTGTCCTTGAAAAAATCTATTTTCAAACTCTCTAAAAATTCTTGTGATCCGGAAATTTCTTTTTGCCAATCTCGCAATTGCGAAACCCAAGCAAATTTTTTATTATCAAGTTTGGTTCCAATCTTAGGTTTGCCTTTTTCGGTATAGAGCCAGTGCGCGGCGATACCAAGCTCTGCTTCATCATGCATCTGGAGGGTCCTGATTTGGAACTCTGTTATTTTGCCATCAATGCAAAATACCGTGGTATGCAAGCTTTGATAGCCATTCGGTTTGGGTAGGGCGATGTAGTCCTTTATTTTTCCTGGTAGAGGCCTCCAGAGCTTATGGATTACGCCGAGTGTGCCGTAACATTCCTCTATAGTATTGACTGCAATACGCACAGCCACTAAATCGTGGATTTTGTCTAGGTTCATATCGTACTTCCCCAATTTTTTATACAAGCTATAGTATCTTTTGGCGCGGGCATCTATATTGATTGGTTTTATATTTTCCTTTATCAGCTCTTCTTGGATGACGGGTTTTATTTTTTCTATGTAGCGCTCTCTTTCTTGATATTTTTCAGAAACATGATCGATGACCCATTTGTATTCTTCTGGATACAAATATTGGAATGACAAATCCTCGAGCTGACCTTTTATCTCTCCCATTCCGAGACGATGGGCGAGTGGCGCGTAAATCTCCATCGTTTCCATTGCGATACGTTTTTGTTTTTCTGGTTTTACATATTTGAGAGTTTGCATATTGTGCAATCTATCCGCAAGTTTTACCAATATGACCCTAGTGTCTTCGGCCATTGCTAAAAACATTTTTCGCAAATTTTCTGCGCGTTGCTGGTCGCCATGGTATTTTATTTTACCAAGTTTTGTGACTCCCTCGACGAGAAACATTATTTCATCACCAAAAACTTTTTTGATGTCCAAGATGGTATATTTGGTGTCCTCGGCCACATCATGCAAAAGTCCGGCGGCTATCGTCTTGGGATCAAGTTTCATATCGATGAGGGTTTGCGCGGTTGCTATGCAGTGATTCAAATAGGGTTCGCCAGAAGATCTTGTTTGTCCTTCGTGCGCTTTTTGCGCGAACTCATAGGCGCGCCTGATAAGGTCGATTGCCTGGGGATCACCGCCAGAGAGCTGATCTATTTTTTTCAACAAATCATTGAGAGCCATATGCCTAAACCTTATCGGATATTGACTTTGCAGTCAAATTACGGGTAAAGTTAAAAACATAAGCATTGCATTTTGAAAATAGAACATATAGGAGATAGGAGAATGTGTGGACAAGGAGGTTGCGCAGACAGTGCAAAGAAATTAAAGCGTGATATGTCGTGTTGTATCGGGGATGCTAAGTGCAGGATATGCGGACGGAGCCATGAAGTGAGCTTGGAATGCGGTCCGCCGTATCCCTTGCAGGAAGTGCAGATTGTCATAGAGCATGCGGAGAATTTTTTCAGAGATGTTCCCCTTAAACACGATGAGAGGAAATGGCTCAATAATCACTTTGTGAAATTGAGGAAAGAATCTGGAATTCCCGTTGAGAAAATCTATAGGAATCCATTTTTTGATTTTAAAAAACAGAAATTTTTTGAAATTTTAAAAAATCTAGAAAGCCGAGGCCTTTCTATGGAAAATGTCGAAATAGAGGATGTTTGCCCTGAACAATACCGCTATAATCCATCGACCCAGTCATTGCAAAAGATTTCATCGGTCCTGACCGATTTAAAAAGGATTATCCTGAGATGTGCATCGATGACCGAAGGCCAAGATAAAACTGCCCAAGAGATATCAAAGAACTTAAAAAAAGTGTTAAAATTAACATAGCTTTTCTACCGGGATGCAGTCGGTAAACGGATAAGGATAGGGCGCTTTGCAAACAGCAAAGATTGCTCGGTGCGTTTTACAAAAAATGCTGGCTTATCCGACCGATTGTATCCCGACCAGATTATAAATCCCGACAAAACGTCGGGATTTTTGTTTGACCAATAGTTAAAATTAATTTAATCTTTAGATGATATATCCAAGCAAACATTCCTAAAAGGAGGTTGGAATATGGCTCAGGATAAGGATATGGATCCAAGAGAGATATTCAGATATGTATGTGCAAAATGTCATGATGTGTTTGAGTCGGTAGGAGAGAGTGCTAAAAAATGTCCGTGC
>CAYHBU010000096.1:0-3118 GCA_964354925.1 uncultured Candidatus Saccharibacteria bacterium
GCAGTGGCAATTTGGATCATGAAATCAAGATTCCTTCCAATGATGAATTCAGTGAATTGGCGAAAGATTTCAATAATATGGCGATGCAACTCAAGAAGCTTTTCAGCGACCTGAAGATTTCCGCAACGACCATAAGAGAGTCAGAGGAAAAATACAGGACGATGTTCAATGGTGCGGCGGATGCGGTATTTGTGGCTGACGTGGACGGTAATTTTATGGAAGTCAATAAAAATGCACTGAGCATTACTGGATACTCAGAAAAAGATCTTTTGAAGATGAATTATTTGCAGATATATATGCGCGATGATATGGCCAAGTGCCAAGAGCAATTTAGGACGGCCATGCAGAAGAAATTCTGTTTTGTCGAAAACATTAATATTGCCAAGAAGAATGGCGAGAGTGTGCCAGTGGATATTAGTATGAACGTATTTGAATACTCGGGTAAGCAATTCTTGCAACTTATCATGAGAGATGTGTCAGAGAGAATAGCCATTCAAAGACACCATACGGAAATCGATCACATAAAATCACAATTCATCAATGTCGTGTCTCATCAATTGAGGACGCCATTGAATTCGGTCAGGTGGAATCTGGAGGTATTGATAAATGGCGATCTTGGTAAAATGAAAGTTGAGCAGGTGAAGTTCCTGAAGACCATCTATCTTAACAATCAAAACATCATCAATATAATCGCTGACTTGTTTTTGGCGCTGGAGATAGAAGAGGGTAAGGTGTCGCTCGAAAAAGAGATAGTCAATCTTGATGTGATTTTCAAACATATATCTGAATTGATGAAGAATAATATTTCCATCAAAAACCTCAAATTAAATATCGTCAAACCTCAGAAGCCACAGATTTTAAATATTGAAGCTGATAGTGATAAATTAACACAGGTGTTTTCTAGATTGATGGACAATGCGGTAAAGTATACGAAAGAAGGCGGTGAGATTAATGTCGAATTTGAGCAAGTTAATCATGACATTGTTGTCAGTATAGCTGACTCTGGCATAGGCATACCTAAAAAAGAACAGGAAACTATATTCAGTAAATTTTTCCGAGCCTCTAATGCTGCCGTGATGTATCCCAATGCTTCTGGACTCGGACTTTTCATATCAAAGAAAATTATCGAGGCTCATGGTGGAAAAATTTGGTTTGAGTCCAAAGAGGGAAAGGGGACTACGGTTTATGTTAGTCTGCCCGGTAGTGAACTTTGATGATATATGAATTTGTCAGTAATGAGATGATTTTCTAATATAATCCTAGTCTCCAGCTATGTTGACAAAATATTGACTAGCTGGTATAATGTATAGTATCAAATTTCAAAGCCTGCTTTGGCGCAAAGCCATAGCGAGGCAAAAGGAGGTAGTAAGATGAAAAAGAGTATGACGAGCAGGTTTGCCACGAGGTCATGGAGCATCCCCGCCGTCGCGCATTGCGACAGCGGCTGCCGAAAATGCCCGGCGACTAAATGATCGCCGGGGAAGCACAAACCCATTCCGACAAACGTCGGAGTGGTTTTTTTATTTGTATTATTTTGATGTAGGATTTTCTTCGGATGTGTTAAAATTAATACATTAATTTTAAAAATAATTTTTAAAAATGCCGACAGATTTTTTTTATTCGGAAAAATCAATCGATGAAGTCTTGAAAGATTTGGGCGTAAATGCAAGCGGGCTTTCCGGAAAAGAGGCGCAAGTACGTTTATTCCAAAGCGGTCCCAATGAAATTAAGTCTAAGAAAATCAGCGCTTTAAATGTGTTCTTGAGGCAGTTCAAGAATCCTTTCATCTATATCCTGATCGGCGCATCTCTAATTTCTTTACTTTTAAAAGAATTCATCGATACTCTGATGATATTCCTTTTCCTGGTTATCAATGGATTTTTGGGATTTTATCAGGAATTCAAATCGGAAAAATTGATTGAGAAATTGAAGTTATTGGTCAAGGCAAAAGCCAGTGTTTATCGAGATGGCAAGATGGAGGTTATAGATAAGTCAAGAATTGTGAAGGGAGATATCGTACTAATGGAAAAAGGCGATATAGTGCCAGCGGATGTCAGAATAATAAAATGTCATAATTTTGAGGTAAATGAATCCGTTTTGACCGGTGAATCAAAATCGGTCGCGAAAAACAGTGAGATATTGTCAGATGTCCGGGAATTATTTAAGGCAAAAAATATCGCTTTTGTGGGTAGCCAGGTCATTGCTGGATCGGCTGAGGGCGTGGTAATCGCTGTCGGCAAAGAAACGCAAATCGGTAGAATTTCCCAGCTAACATCTCACATTGAGAGAAAGAGCGGATTCGAGGAGATGGTGCTCAATTTCAGTAAATTCGTCTTGAATCTTGTCCTTGCTACGTTAGCGATTTTGTTCGTCGTGAACTTGATATTGAAGGGTATGGATATAAATGTCAGCCAGACTCTTCTTTTTACTTTGGCGCTAGCAATATCTGTGGTGCCTGAGGCTTTGCCGGTGATTACGACAATCACGCTATCTAGAGGTGCGTTGAAGTTGGCCAAGGAGCATGTGGTAGTAAAAAGACTATCCAGTCTTGAGGACTTGGGCAATATCGAAGTTTTGTGCTCAGACAAGACCGGGACTATAACAAAAAATGAATTAGAGTTGAATGATTGCTTGGCTTTTAATAGGGATTTATGTTTTGATTTCGGCGCAATATTGCCGTCAGGATATGACAAAAAAATATTGGAAGAAAATGAATTTGAAAGCGCTATTTGGAAAAAAATAAGCGAAGAGACTAAGGACAAGATAAAAAAATACAAAATCTTATGGCATGAACATTTTGACCCTGCGACGAGGATTTCCAGCACAGCTTTCAATAATGTAGATATTAATGAATGTTATTTGGTCATCAAGGGCGCTCCGGAAGAAGTTTTTTTAAAGTCAAAATTTATTTTAAAGGACGGCAAAGAAGAGCTATTCAAGGATTATGAAAATGATTTCAAGGACAAATTTGAAGAATTTGGGAAATCCGGCTTCAGGGTTTTGGCTATAGCTTTCAAAAAAGTATCCCAGAAAGATGATTACGGCACGGATATTGATGAGGGTGGATTCATTTTGGCGGGATTGTTTAGTTTCCACGATCCATTGAAGGCAACAGCCA
>CAYHBU010000097.1:0-3087 GCA_964354925.1 uncultured Candidatus Saccharibacteria bacterium
AGTTTTTAAAGAATTTGCCGCCAAAGAAAAACTTGAAATTGTCAGCGGTGCGGCTCCGCCGCGTTTTCGGATTTTCGCAGGGAACTTTTCTCGTAGCCGCAGGCGACGAAATGCGTTCGAACTATCTTTAGAATACAGCACCAATACAGAACTCAACGGCTTTTTCAAAGCCAGAAAGTGGGACGCGCGGAGCGCGTGCGAGACATTACCGATTTTGGAAACAGGTTCTAGCGGAGTACAATAAATACACAAAAAAAACAAAAACTTCCTACTTAGGTAGGAAGTTTTTGTTTCTACACGCTATTTATTACCGCTATGGAATTTATGATGGATGTCCTTGAGTTGTTTGTCGGTAAAATGAGTATAGATTTGCGTAGTGGCGATATTGGCATGACCCAACATCATCTGGACCGATCTTATATCTGCTCCGTTTTTCAAAAGATCAGTCGCAAATTGATGGCGCAGCCAATGAGGTGTCACCTTTTTGGAAATGCCGGCTTTAGCCGTGTATTTTTTTATGATCCTCTGCACGCTTCGCGGTGTCAATCTCAAGTCATCTTCTTTATTGGGTGAATTAGCATCACGCACGAAAAGCGCCTGGTCAACATCTTCTCTCTGGCTCAAAAATTGCTTGACTGATTCACGCGCCACATCCGATACAAACACCACGCGGATCTTCCCGCCTTTTCCTCTTACCGAAAATGATCCTTTTTCAATGTCAGTATTATCCCTATTCAAGGAGCAAAGCTCAGACACGCGAAGGCCAGTAGAAAACAAAAGCTCCAGTATCGCTCTATCACGCAAACTCTGAAAATCATTATCCTTCGGAGCAGCCAACAACCTTTCAAGCTCTGCTTGATCCAGGAACTCCAACTCTCTCTGCGGTTGCTTGGCCAATTCTATCTTTTCAGCCGACAACGACTCCACCCCTCTTTTAGCCAGGTATTTCAAAAACATTCTGAGGGCAATCAAATGATGATTCTGAGTCTGTTTTTTCAACTGACTGCCGTATTGGTCAACTTCGCGCGCCAAAAAAATACGGAATTTCCTGATTGCATCTTCCGTTATTTCACTGGCTCCGATTGTTCTGGAGTTTTTTCCTAAAAATCCTTCCAGCCAAGAAAAAAATCTCTCTATGTGATGATCATAATTCTCAATCGTCTTGGGACTGCGATTTTTTTCTATTTCCAGATATTCCAGAAATTCTATTTTGAGATTTTTTAAATCCACCATACTTAAAATTTAAAACTTTAGAATTTAAAACTTCTTCAAGTTTCACGATTCAAGATTCAAATTACATAATTTTTGTGTCGCATAATATTATTATACCTTAAAAACTTACAAATATTAATTTTTACCCATACAAGCTCATTGTTCGTTCCGCGCAGGAAGGGGCTTGCATTTTACTGGCATTTATGCTATATTGAGAGCACTTTAATATTAAACAGTCGGAATTAAATTAAATGCTTAAAACAGCAGAAATCGAGAAAATCGTCAAAAAGTTCAAAGTCCACGACACTGATTCTGGCTCAGCAGAGGTTCAGGTAGCTCTCATAACAGAGCAAATCGCCTCATTGACCGATCACTTAAGGGCTCACAACAAAGACAATCATTCTCGCAGAGGACTTTTGCAAATGGTTGCCAAAAGAAAATCTCTTTTGACCTATCTCAGTCGCACCAGCGAAAAAAGATACACTGCTTTAATCAAGAAATTAGGGCTTAAGAAATAATCTTTCAGTAAAAATAATACGCCTCCTTGAGGCGTATTATTTTTTAAGGTAAACTTATAAGATATGATAGTAAAACACAAAGATCAGGCAGTCGCTATTTTCATAGACGTACAAAATCTCTATTATTCGGCGCGCCATCTCTACAGCAAAAAAGTCAATTTCTCCGAAATCGTAAGGACCGCTCTTGCTAACAGGAAGCTTATTCGTGCTATCGCCTATGTCGTCAGCACCAAGGGCGGTGAAGAAAGGCCTTTCTTTGAAGCGTTGTCAAAAATCGGAATCGAAACAAAAGAAAAGGAATTGCAGGAATTTTTTGGCGGTGCTAAAAAAGCTGATTGGGATGTCGGCATAGCCATAGATATGGTGCGTGTCTGCCCCAACGTCAACGCTGTGGTCTTGGTGTCGGGTGATGGAGATTTCGCTCCAGTCATCGAATATGTCAAAAGCCAAGGCAAGCAAGCCGAAGTGATATCATTTGGCAGGACCACATCACTAAAACTGAAGGAGGCGGCTGATGATTTCATAGACATAGACAAGAACGCCAAGAAATATTTATTAAAATAACGTAAACATCCGACAGTTAGCGGTTAACACTTAACAATTGATAATCAATCCAAATATTGGTTATTAGCTGTTAACTGTTGCTTGCTGATTGTTGATTGTTGTGCATCAGATGCAATCGCAAAAATTCACCTTAGAGGTGGCTGGCAAAACATTAGAGGTTGAAAAAAATATTTTAGCCCCGCAAGCGCACGGCTCAATTCTCGTGTCATATGGAGACACATCGATCCTTGCAACTTGCGTAATGGCCAAAAAACAAAGGGAGGGCATAGAATACTTCCCCCTCATGATCGATTACGAAGAAAGGTTTTACGCAGCCGGAAAAATCCCGGGATCTTTCATGAAACGTGAAGGCAGGCCATCAGAAGAAGCGATTTTGACTGGTCGTCTCATCGATCGTACTTTGCGTCCGCTTTTCAATCATAATTCCAGGACCGACGTCCAAGTCGTCATTACCGTTTTATCGGTTGACGGAGAAAATGACCCTGACACTCTTGCTATTATTGCCGCATCTTGCAGTCTTGCGACCTCCACTATCCCTTGGAGTGGCCCAGTAGCTGCTGTCCGTATCGGATTAATCGACGATCAACTAGTAGTCAACCCAACTTTTGAACAAAGAAAAAATAGTCGACTTGATCTAGTGGTGTCAGGCACAAAAGAAAAAATAAATATGATCGAGGCCGGAGCCAAAGAAGTGTCCGAAGATGTGGTTCGTCAAGCTTTTGAATTGGCCCAGAAAGAAATTGAAAAAATTTCATTATTCCAGATCGGAAGAGCGTCGTGTAGGGAAAGAGTG
>CAYHBU010000098.1:0-3074 GCA_964354925.1 uncultured Candidatus Saccharibacteria bacterium
AAGGCTATTGCATCGTCGTCTTAGAATTGAACTCGAAAAGATATATGCAAGTAGCTACCGCTTTCTGGCATCTCTCCCCTGAATGGTTTGGACACAACATCATCAACATCCATGATATTCCCCTCAAGAAAGCTATTTATAGATCCAAGAATCTGAAGGATCTTGAAAAAGAATATAGGCCAATCATAAAAATCATCAAGGATATAATGGGGAAAGATAAGCCGGATGTCGTTTTCCTCAAAGGCACATATTACATCCCTTGGCTAATCTCTATTGCGGCATATGAATTAAATATACCTATCGTTTTACGCTATGCAGGCGTCTATTCAAGAGAGACTGAGAATGAAAAACCAAAAGCGAAAAAATTCTTTTTTGAAATAGAAAAATCATTCCAAAAAAGAGCATCTTATTTTATTTTTCCGTCACACTTATGCAAAGAAGTGGTAGAAAAAGAAATCGCAAAAAAAGAGATAAAGAGGGCGTTTGTCATACCGAACCCAGTCACAGCTCCGGCCATCGACAGTTCAGTAAAAAGCGTCGAGAGAAGGATCGCTGCTGTCGGCAGATGGGATACGATCAAAAATTTTAAGGACTTTTTTGAAATCCACAAAATATTAAAAAAAGAGGGATGGAAACATGAAGCGTCTTTTGTCACTGGTGGCTCAGAAATAAAAAGTATGCCGAAAACAATCAATAGATTCGCCTCAATGACTCATGATGAATTGATAAGGTTCTACTCTTCTCAAGGATTGATAATTTCTCCATCAATATTTGAGACATTCGGCAACGTTCCGATGGAAGCAGCCTGTATGGGCATCCCTGTCCTTGTCAGCGAAAATATGGGATGCGCAGAAACACTGAAGATGGCTGGACTGGAAAATATGGTCATGTCATTTTCCGATCTCAAAAAAGTAGCTCAACGCGCGAAAGAGCTTTGTGGTCAACAGATAATGCCAAAACAAATAAACAATCTCCGCAAGTTCTTGGATCCTCAGGTCATCAATGCCGAAGTCGCATCGATCTTAAGAGAGGCTGCGAGGAAATAAAACTGTACTTAAAGCGCAAAACATAGAGCCAGGGGTTTGAAATCCCATAACCGTAAACTGGGTTCGAACTTTTGGTTTGGTCTTTGGTTGTACTTGAATCTAGTAAAGTACCATTCTTGTAAAGTCACGAATTACAACAAGTGCCTCTTTTTGTTTTTCATTAGCAACTTTTTGGATATTTTCTATCACCCTATCTAAAGTGTTAAGATCTTGTTCTTTATTATCAAGATCTCCAACTGAGATACTATAATTCTTGTGTAAGTATTCGTATTCGCGCAATAGACCCTCAAGAGGAACCTGTTCGTGTCTGGCAAGTTTCTTTATTGTGTTGAAAATAAAACAAATAAAGAAGTCAATTCGGTAATTTTTATCAACTGTCACTTTCTTTTGATTAAAACCCATCACTCTAACTGGAAGCTTTGTTCCAAACAACTTTCTTCCTTCATCGGTTATAAAAGAAGTTGAAAGAGGGCATAAATAAATATCTACAACTAAAATTACACCGTCTTGGGAACGGATTAGTAGGGCCGTGTGAACTCCATTTATTGGTGCATTTTGTGGCGCCTCACACGAATGAATAATATCTCCAAGATTTACGTAATATTCAAAACGCTTTTTGTATGTTTCATCAAAATTCTCGTCTTTAAATGTAAACCAAATATCTATATCACTGTAAGCGTCTGCTTGTTGTCGCGCCACCGATCCGAGCATATGGGCCTCAACCGCCTTACCATTGAATAGAGTTTCTAGTTTCCTTAGCAAATCTTCTCTGGTAGAAATAAGTTTCATTTCTACTTCTGACTGAATGGGTGTTTTCATGGCTCGATTATAACATTATTATGAGTACATAATATAGAATTACCCTGTCCAGGCCATAAGATTATTGATTGTATTTAAATGATAATCAAGATCGGGATATAAAATAGACCAGTCAAATATTCGAAACTCACTCCTTCACTCTCTTGAAACAAAAACACCCCTTTAATTGGGGGTGTTTTTGTTTCAAGATACTCGCCCTGCTTAAGGACTTTCGAACTCTAGACTGGGCTGAAGAATATAAATATCCTACGGTGATTCTCTCTTAAATGAAGCAGTTATTGGCTGAGCATCAGGAATGGTAACCCGTGGGGCGGGCTTGTATAAAGCCTAAAATTGAGAGCTTAGTGCGACCTGCCTGCCAGCAGGCAGGTTTGCTTAATTCCTAAAAGTTAAGCAAATATGATTCGCTTGATTGCGGTCTCAAGTTTTTCCAGCTCGTCCGTTCCGATACGATAGATCTTTCCGTTCTTCATTAGGATTTCAACCGCGTCAAAGCCGGAAACATTAAAAATCCACATACGCGGCCAAAACCACAGCCGTATGCCCCAGCCGTAATACCAATAATTTCTTACTTGTGTCACTGACACAATCTCATTCACCGCAAATTTTTTGTGAAAAATGCCATAGCCAAACTTGATCCGAAGATATTTTTCATCAATGGACACGGAAAGAGTTGTAAACGATGCGAAAATAAACAGAATTAATACCATTATGGAGGTCATAGCAAAATTTGTGCCTGAGTAGTATGAGGGAGGTTCAGCCCTGGCCGTAATCTGAAGCCACGCGAAAAGCACTAGCACGGCCAGCGTGACAACCAGCATCAGGTACCCAACTTGAGTGTGTTTGTATGTGGTCATATTTTTTAATTCAATGCCCAGATTGCATAGTTCAAATACATTGCAAAACTGACCCAGAGAATATAGGGCACAAGAAGCCAGGCGGCCAGACGGGAGATTTTATAAAATGCGATGATTGTGGCGAGAATGGCAAGCCAGAGGAATGCAATCTCAATAAGCGCACCGCCAGGGCTATGCAGACCGAAAAAGATGATTGACCAAAGCGTGTTCAAGACCAGCTGGCCGAGAAATATGCCGAGAGCGATTTTTACATCCTTGCGATCCAGTCCCTTCTTCCAAACGAGGAACGCGGCAATGCCCATAAGCGCAAAGAGCGTCGTCCAGACCGGTCCGAACACCCACGCCGGAGGAT
>CAYHBU010000099.1:0-3036 GCA_964354925.1 uncultured Candidatus Saccharibacteria bacterium
TACACGACGCTCTTCCGATCTGTATTCTTTCAAGACTCTAGGAGGGGATCCCATCACATTGCGTCCAGAATATACCGCCGGTGTAGTGAGAGCTTATAATGAGTACGGGATGTTCAATGTGCCTCAGCCAGTCAAGTTCTGGTATATGGGCCCGGTTTTCAGATATGAAAAACCACAAGAAGGGAGATATAGGCAGTTCACTCAATTCGGATTTGAAACGATCGGCGATCAGGATCCTGCATATGACGCGCAGATAATCAAGATGTGCATCAATGTATTCAAGGGTCTCGGTCTTAAAGATGTCGGCGTAGAAATAAATAGTATCGGTTGCAAAAATTGCAGGACCACATATAGGAAAGAGATTGTGAGCTACTACAAGACGAGGGTCCAGAAAATGTGCAAGGATTGCAAGAGAAGATACAAGGAAAATCCATTGCGCTTGTTAGATTGCAAAGAAGAAGAGTGCGTTGAATATAAGGCCAATGCTCCGCACGCCATAGATAATCTTTGCGATGAATGCAAGGATCATTTCAAGACCGTATTGGATCTCTTGGAGGAACTTGAAGTGCCTTATGTTTTGAATCATTTTCTAGTGCGCGGATTGGATTATTATTCAAAGACGGTATTTGAATTTTTCCCGCACGTTGACGAAGGCTCCCACAGGAAATCCCAATCGGCTTTGGGCGGTGGAGGCAGATATGATTATTTGGTGCAGATGCTCGGTGGACGCAATATGCCAGCCGTAGGAGCGGCTTGTGGCATCGAAAGGATTATTTCCTTAATGAAGAAAGAAAATGTCAGGGTAGCACAACCACCTCAGGTAAACGTATTTTTGGCTCAACTCGGCGGACTTTCCAAGAAGAAGGCGATGAAGCTTTTTGAGGAATTAAGAGAAGCCGGGATAAATACTGCCGAATCTTTCGGGAAAGACAGCATCAAATCCCAACTCAAGGTAGCCGACAAGATAGGTGCTAGATACAGTTTGATATTGGGTCAAAAAGAAGCGCTCGATGGCAATGTTATATTGAGAGAGATGAATTCAGGATCCCAAGAGACTGTGCCGATGGAAAAAATTATTAAGACTTTAAAGAATAGACTTTAAGGGCTTTATCCCAAATTTGGAGTTTTCAAGACGAACAAATTTTGGAGACAAAACATTTTTTATTTAACAGTGTCTCATTGTTGTAGCTAGATTTATTTCGCTACATGCAGTGAGTTTATAAATTTAGACAACAATGGATTGCATTTTTTGTAAAATAGTCCAAAAGCAGTTACCGTCAGATGTCATATTTGAAAATGATAGTATGTTTGTGATTGCCGATATTAATCCTAAAGCCCCGCATCATTATCTGATAATCCCTAAGATTCATATTGAAACCGTCAACGATTTAGATGAAGCCAATAAAGACTTGATAGCAGAAATGATATTGGTAGCAAAAGACATCGCAAAGCAAAGGGGTATTGAAAAAGGTTACAAATTAGTGTTTAATGTCGGGAGGCCAGGTGGTCAGGTGATATTCCATTTGCATTTGCATTTGCTAGGCGGATGGCACCAAGAAACCCACGAGGTCCATATCTAGAGTCTAGTAACAGAATCTAGAAAATAGAAAGGGGATGAATAAAAAGTCAAAATGAACACATCAAAACTAAAAAGTGAAAATTTGGCGTACGCCTACTTTTGCATCTTGATTTTCAAATTTTGAATTTATTAAAATGTCTGTTGAAATAAAAAGGAAGGACAATGAAACAGTTGGCGCAATGCTTCGTAGATTTACAAGATCAATACAGCAAAGCGGAGTTCTTATCCGTGCCAGAAAAATGAGATTCGTAGAAGATGTAAAGACAAAGAGAGAAATAAAGGAAAGTGCAATCTATAGGACCAAAAAACAAAAAGAAGAAGCAAAACTCATCAAACTTGGAAAGATAACCGTAAAGGAACCTTTCAAGAGAAGAAGGTAGTCATACCAACCCCATTAACTCCAGCTTTATTGCTGGAGTTAATGGCTTTATGGGGGTGATAAATGGTAAAATTTGATTGATTGGTTGGTCTATGGATTTGAAGCCGAACAAAAAGCTTGTTTGGTATAATTTAATAAATAATAAATAAGAAATTTGATTATGATGTAATAATATTAAAATCAAATTTCTACTACTCAGGATGCAAATTAAAGAACAAATCAAAACAAATCTCAAGGAGGCGATGAAAAATAAAGATGAAATCACGGTATCCGTATTAAGGATGCTGACATCATCTTTTTCCAATGAAGAAATAGCCAAAGGAAAAAGAGAAACAGGCCTTTCAGAGGAGGAGGTTTTAGAAATCTTGAGCCGTGAGGTTAAGAAAAGGAAAGACTCTATCACTCAATTTGAAGGTGCTGGTAGATCTGAGCTAGCCGAAAAAGAAAAAAAAGAAATTGATGTGATAATGAAATATATGCCGACTCAGATGACCAAAGAAGAAATCGAGAGTTTGGTACAGGTGGCTATTGCAGAAGCCGGAGCAAAAACAGAAAAAGATTTTGGGATGGTGATGAAGATCTTAACTCCAAAAACCAAAGGCAAGGCTGATGGTAAAGAAGTTTCAGAAATCGTTAAAAAATTACTCTCTCAAAGTGGCGGTTGCGGTTGCTAATCTTGTATGGAAATAAACATAGCTAATCTAACGAAGAGTCCGGTTCCGACAAGCGATTATTGGAAAAAAGTCGCCAAGAAAACGTTTGATTTTGTCGGTTTTAAAAGTTCTAAAAATATAGAGGTGAATTTAGCCTTTGTGGGTCAAACCAGGATCAGGGAGTTGAATAAAGAATGGCGCAAAAATGATAAGGCAACTGATGTTTTGTCTTTTTCTTCCATTGATACCCCTCAAGGAAAGCTGGCTCAAAAATTAAAACTGAAAAATGCACTGGAAAAGAGGGGTTTGATAAAGAAATCAAGTAAAAGATCAGATATTTATTTTGACAACGATAATCAAATCGTAATTTGCTTGTCATATGCTGATAAGCAAGCAAAAAAAATGAAATTGTCTAGATCGGAAGA
>CAYHBU010000100.1:0-2979 GCA_964354925.1 uncultured Candidatus Saccharibacteria bacterium
TGTGATGCGAAAGATATAGTCGAGCAAATGATTAGGCCAACCGGTCTGCTGGATCCGGAAATAGAAGTCAGATCGACTCAAAACCAGATACCAGACTTGATCAAAGAAATCCGCCTCCGCGTCGCTAAAAAGCAAAAGGTTTTTGTCACTGTTCTAACAAAACGCCTCGCTGAAGAAATGGCAGAATATTTATCGGACAATGATCTAAATGCGTATTATTTGCATTCAGAGATAAAGACGCTAGAGCGCACCGAAATATTGCGCGATTTAAGACTGGGAAAATATGACATAATCGTAGGAGTCAATCTACTAAGAGAGGGTCTCGATATACCGGAAATTGCATTTATTGCCATCATGGATGCGGACAAGGAGGGGTTTTTAAGAAACAAAACCACTCTCATCCAAACGATTGGCCGTGCTGCCAGAAACACCGAGGGCAAGGTCATTATGTATGCTGACAGGATGACTAAGTCCATGAAAGAGGCTATCGAAGAAACGAACCGTCGTAGAAAAATACAGGCTGATTACAATAAGAAAAACGATATTACTCCAATGGCTATCATCAAGCCGATCCGTGACCTAATAATCGCAAAAGAAAAGGAAGGCTATGATAAAAAAATATCGGAGATCATCAGTGATGAAAATATGGTAGAAGAATTACTCAAAGAAGAGCCTAAAAAAGCAATCAAAATACTAGAATCAGAAATGAAAAAAGCGGCGAGTCAAATGAATTTTGAACTAGCAGCGAGGCTGAGGGATAAGATAAGGGAAATAAAAAAATGGGTTTAGTCCGCCTTCGCTTTCATAGCTTCGGCAGATGCTCAATTTTGCAATCCGCCTCCGGCAGAACAAAATTGGCAAATTTTGAGCTCGCCGCCAGATTAAGAGACAAGATAAAGGAGACAAAGAAGTGGATTTAAAAAACTGCCTAGGTTGAACCTCGGCAGTTTCTCGGCAGTTTTTATTTCTCTGCGCCTTCCCAAGAAAGCTCAAAAATAAAGATTGCTGTGCGTATCTACGATTATAAACAGCGCCGTATCCTCGTCGATTAATTCATAAAGCGCTCTTATATCTCCTGTGATATTAACACTTCTGTAATTTTTATATTCTCCTCTTAGCGCATGATTATTAAGAATAGAGTGCTGATGATTTTCTGCAAAGAGCGCAATTCTTTCAATGAAATTCTTTTGCTCGCCTGGACGCAATTTTTTATACTGCTTCTTGAAATTTTTATGAAATATTACTTTCATTTACGCAAATAACCGATGATTCCCTCTGCATCGGAAAATTTATCAGAAGTATTTTCTATTTTTTTATAGTCATCGCTTGCCTTTTTAAGCAATTTCCCAATTTCGGGACGGAGACGAGGCTCAATAGAGATTTTAATTGATTTTTCTCGCACAAACTCTTTGAGATAAGCATTTATCACCGTGCTTAAAGGCACGCCAAGCTCTGCGGCAATCTTGGCCGCCTCTTCTTTCACTTCTTTATCGGTCTTTATATTTAATAAAACTTTTGTCATGATTTTTTATACTACCTTGAGTTACGAAATGGCTTTTGAGATATTTCTTAAAATGATTTCGAGCGAGACGAAGAGAAAATTTTAAGGCATCCGCCACGGCGGATACTGCGAAATTTTCTCAAAATCGTAGCCGAAATTACATTTCGTAATTCAGGGCATAATACAACCATTGTATATACAATGGTTGTATTTGTCAACGGCTTGTTTAGTTAAACTCTAATCAGCCTTGCAAATCTGCCAGATTTTATTATTGCATTTTTTATTCATAAAATTAAAATGGCCAGCCCGCTAAATAGCTAGCGAGCTAATAACTAATTAGCTATCCTTGATACCTCTCCGCGCCTTCCCAAGAAAGCTCAAAAATCGCGCGCATCATATCGGCGAGTTCTTTATTTTCAATCATCACCCCGCCCAACTTCCCCTCTAAAAAAGCTATAGACAACCTATCACCATAAATAGAAATATCATTAGTAAAGTTAAACTTATCCGAAGGAATATATCGTGCTTCTCGCAATAAGTTTTTATCGCTTGCATTTTCTAAGGGCCCATCTTTCCTGGTATAAATGACTTTGCTCTTCACTCCTTTCTGCACTCTCCTTTGCGTGTATTCATCTTGCTGAGGAGAATATTTCAATAATCTATCAAGCGAAACAAACCCAAATATCTCCCTTGCTTCTACACCTAAAAATTCCAATCTCATAGCCTGAATTCCTTCAACTCCTTCATAATATCTGATTTTGGGTTTTTCTGCTGCTAAATTATATACAGACTCCAACTGGGGTAAAATATTTCTAAAAATACTTCCAAATTCTTTTGCTTCTTGTTCTTTTCTTTCAATTATTGATCTTAAACTTTTAGGATCTTCTGCGGCAAAAAATGTTTTTTTGTCTTTCTCTATTTGTGTCATCAACCCCTTTTTCATTAACCCCTCAATAATAAAATAAGCGGTGGCTCTATTGATGCCGGCTTTTTTAGCAATACCCTGCACAGATGCATAACCAAGCTCAAGAGAAGCTAAGTAGACTTTGGCTTCTTTTTCATTAAGTCCCAATTTTTGTAAATCCAATTCTAACATAATATAATTCTATTTTAACTTATTTAATTATATAAAAAAACTACCCCGCTCTCTATTGAGAGCGGGGTATACTACTGCATCATTTTGATGCTTTTGCGGTGGACTTATCACCGCAAATTGTAATCTCTGATTTTTTGTCGCCTACTACCTACTATCTCTTACCATGCTTCCATCTTGCCCTCCTTTTTATTTTTTTCTTTAAGGATAGCTATTTCCTACTGGCCTTGACCCTCGCCATAAAATCGGCGAGGGTAGTCTGCGTATTACTACGAAGACTACCAGCAATCCATAGACGCCTCCTTATCTGCGAGAGGAATTTCACCTCTCAACCGGTCGGGGATCGTTTACCCCAAAAATCATCAAATCTTATATGTTAATTTTT
>CAYHBU010000101.1:0-2972 GCA_964354925.1 uncultured Candidatus Saccharibacteria bacterium
GACTTCATAGTCACCGCTCGCGACAGCAAAATAAAACATGGGACTCGTGCAGACTCCGATATCTATAACATCTACGCCTTGTTTCATGATGCCTCCCGAAACTGCTTGGAACAAAGGATAAGAAGAGTCTCTATGGTCTCGACCAATCAGTATTTGGGTGGGAAAAAAATAGTCAGCGGTTGCTTGGCCGATTTTATGCGCTACGTTTTCATTTAATTCATCTGGATACTCGCCTCTCACGTCGTATGCTTTAAATATTTTTTCGTTTATTCCTGACATTGATCTGGTAGTGAAACTTTGATAATTTTATAAATAAAGATTATTTAGAGTTTCAATTTAATTTTTATCCGATAGTTTTTATAGCTAAGTATATGATATTGATCATGATCAAAGTTCTACTACCGGATTGATTTTATTTATAAAATAATTTATCATTTACAGCTATTAGTTTACTATAATAGGTAATCGCTAGCAATCAGAATTAACAAATAGCTAATTGACTGGCAGATAAAATCTAAGATATGGCATTACAAATCGGCATAGTCGGCTTGCCAAATGTCGGCAAGTCAACACTTTTTAAGGCGTTAACTAAAAAACAAGTGGATTGCGCTAACTATCCTTTCTGCACTATCGACCCGAATGTCGGTGTTGTTTCCGTGCCTGACGAAAGGCTGCAAAAATTAGCTGATTTTTCAAAGACTAAAAAATTAGTGCCTGCGGTCATCGAGTTTGTAGATATTGCAGGTCTCGTTAAAGGTGCGTCCCAGGGCGAAGGTCTTGGCAATAAATTCTTGTCTCATATCCGTGAGACCGATGCTATCGCTGAAGTTGTCAGAATTTTTGAAGATCCCAATATCGTGCACGTCGACAATAAGGTTGATCCTCTCGGAGACATCGATGTTATCAATACGGAATTGATATTGGCCGATTTAGACTCTGTGACCAAGCAGATTGAACGTGTGCAAAGAAATGCAAAATCAGGCAACAAAGATGCGATTGTTGAGCTTGGAGCACTGACAAAAATAAAAGAAACTTTGGAAAAGGGCGGACTCGTTTCTTCTGTCGAGTTTTCAGAAGCCGAGAAGCCGTTTATAAAGTCTTTTGGACTTTTGACAATCAAACCTATTTTGTATGTACTCAATAAAAAATCAGGGGCGACAAATCTAGACGAAACAAATGACGAAAGATACATAAAGTTGATAGAATTTTTCAAGAAGAATGGAAATATCTGGACTACTGTCGATGCGAAGATTGAGCAAGAATTAAATGAACTTTCTGAGGAGGAAAAAGTAGAATATAAGAAAGAGCTAGGCATCAAAGATGATGGCGGTATTAATCAATTAATTCGCAAAGGTTACGAGCTTTTAGGTCTCATGACATACTTCACTACGGGTGAAGTGGAAACCAGAGCCTGGACTATCCCTCAAAATTCTACAGCTCCCCGCGCCGGCAGAGCTATTCACTCTGATTTTGAAGAGAAATTTATCCGTGCGGAGGTGATATTTTGGCAAGACTTACTCGATGCAGGGTCTTTTGCCGTCGCTCGCGAAAAGGGACTTCTCAGGACCGAAGGCAAGGAGTACGTAGTTAAGGATGGTGACGTTATAGAATTTAAAGTCTAAATTTAAACATTGGGATGCCCGCCCCGTAGTGAACCGAGTTCATCGAGGTTCTACTACTGGGGTGATGGAGTTTAAGGTTTAGCTATTGACAAAATATATAAATATGCTATACTGATTACATCAAGGTTCGCTCAGCGGGACCGAGACAGTCAAAAATAGACTGGATGTTTGACAGCTAGGCTTGTCGACAATGGCGTTTCTCGGCCGTCGACAGGAATAACAGGGATAGCTTGCTGGGGAGGGCATGAAAACTCGCGATTCTAACGAAATAGCATTTTGATTTGCGAGAGTCATGCTTATCCGCAACAACGAGGGTCGCGTCCCCTCTTGTTGAGGCAGCCACAAGCGAAAAAAATATGATTCGGGACGCAAAGTGGGTCGCGATGCTAGTCATTTGGATCGTACCCGCGAATTGGGGCCGAGCGCTAAGCGCCGGCCCCTTTTTACTTGCATTTTTTCTTGTTTCGTAGTAAAGTATGCTCACCTTTCGCAGTGGGTATCTAAACTAAAACACAAAACATGTAACACAAAACATGTAACACTTATAATGTTTAAGTGCTACATGCTACATGCTACATGCTACATGAATAATGAATCAATACGAAATTGCGTATTTTTTAAGTTCGAATTTTAATGAAGAAGAAGCGAATACTGTGTATCTGCAGAAGATTAAAGATATGATTTCTGAGTTATCCGGTGAAATCGTGAAAGAACAACCCCTTCAAAAGAAAAAACTCGCATATCCTGTAAAAAAGGAAAAACAAGGATATTTTGGCTTCATGCTTTTTAACTTGGAACCTGCAAACATCAAATTGCTCGACAAGAAGTTAAAGCTAGAAGAATATGTCTTGAGGTATATGGTCTTGGTAGTTGATAAGAAGCATATGGCTCATATGAAACGCAAGGATGAGGAGGTAAAAGAGAAATTCCAAAAAATCATGCAACAGCCAAACGGCGAAACTCCTTCTGGTAGCAAGAAAACCGTAAAGAGTGGGGAAAAAGAAAAACTTGAAGCGGAAATCGAAAAGAAACTGGAACAGATCTTAGGATAAGCCTTGAATCTTAAAATTTAAATCTTGAATCTTGAAACCTTGGATTTAAAAATTTATTTTTAAGTTTCATGTTTCATCTTTCATGTTTCAAGCAGTGAATTTAAACAAAATCTTCATTCTAGGCAACGTAACAAGAAACCCAGAATCACGCTCTACTCCATCTGGTCAGACCGTAACCACTTTCGGAGTCGCAACAAACAGGATGTGGACCGATGGTCAGGGTCAAAGACAGAAAAAAGCAGAATTTCATAATATTGTCGCTTGGGGACGTCAAGCCGAGATTATTAATCAGTTTTTA
>CAYHBU010000102.1:0-2961 GCA_964354925.1 uncultured Candidatus Saccharibacteria bacterium
TCCATCCCAAGTGATATTAGCTTAACATAACATTTTAATATACAGTTACTATGAGATATACTACGCCTAATCAGCCATGAAAAATATACCCTTTCACAAAACATATCTTCCAAAATCCACGCTCAATTCCATAAAAAACGTGCTCGATTCAGGTTGGCTGACAACTGGACCCAGGGTTAGGACTTTTGAACAAAAATTCGGATCACTTTTGGGGACAAGGCACAATGTCGCCACATCCTCTTGTACGGCAGCACTACACTTGGCATATCTATCGCACGGCATAGGACCAGGAGATGAAGTTATAGTTCCAAGCTACACCTTTTGTTCAACCATCAACACGATAGTTCACACCGGAGCAACTCCCGTCTTCTGCGATATAGACGAAAGAACTTTGTGTATCGATCCAAAAGTTATTGAAAAGTTAATTACTAAGAAAACTAAAAGTATCGTAGTCGTTCACTTTGCTGGGATGCCAGCTGACATGGATCATATTAATCGGTTAGCAAAAAAATATAACTTGATTGTTATCGAAGACGCTGCTCACGGATTTTATGCAAAATATAAAGGCAACTTTATAGGATCGGGTAACAACACAACTTGTTTTAGCTTCTACGCAACCAAGAACCTATCCACGATTGAGGGCGGAATGCTGACAACATCCAAAGACAAGGTTGCGGATTTTTCTCGCGTTATGTCACTTCATGGAATATCAAAAGATGCCTGGAAAAGATACTCTAAAGAAGGTAGTTGGAAGTATGACGTAGTTTCTCCTGGATATCTCGTGATAATCTAATCGAAAAATTGAAAAACAATAATATTGGAACCAGCGTCCACTTTATACCCAACCACCTACAGTCTTTTTATAAAAACAACTACGGGACGTTCAGTCTGCCAATAACCGAAAGGGTTTATTCCAACATTCTATCTTTACCTCTATTTATAGAAATGACCGAACCAATGGTTAAATATATTTCCAATGTTATAAACAAACTAACAAATGAAAATGAATATTAAGAATAAAAGGGTTCTAGTTACAGGAGCCGCTGGTCTGCTTGGAAAACAATTAGTGCCAATACTCGTATCACACGGGTATCAAGTTACCGCTCTTGATGTGCGAAAAGTTATTTTCGTGTCCGCCAGGTCTATTCAGGCAGACTTTAGTGACGAAAAAGTGATGCTTCCGTTACTAAAAAATACAGATCTTGTATTTCACCTAGCTGCAGAAATTGGCGTAGACAACTGTCGTCTGAACCCAGAAAAGGTAATCAAGGTAAATTTTGATGATACCAAAGTCTTCTTTGAAAATTGTATAAACAGCGGAGTGAAAAGAATAGTCTTCAGTTCGTCCTCAGAAGTCTATGGCGATTCTGATGATGTTCCATTCAAGGAAAATGGCAAGTTATCACCGTATTCAATATACGGAAAAAACAAAGTCTTAATAGAAAATTACTTAAAAGAATTACAGGCAAATAGTAATGTCACTGTGGGCATCGTCCGGTTTTTTAACGTTTACGGTCCAGGACAGAAAGACGACTTCGTCGTACCAATTTTTATAAATAACTGTTTCGCCAATTTATCCATAACCGTTCATGGTGATGGTCAGCAAACGAGGTGCTTTACATATGTTGCCGATGCTGCAATGGGTCTGTTTAAGATGGGGTTATATGAATCAACTAAATACGAAATCGTCAATATTGGCAGGAATGTTGAATATACAATGATGGATTTGGCCAAATCAGTTAAAAAAGCCATTCCTAACAGTACCAGCGAAATAATTCTTCAGCCTTACGGATTAGGCGGGGTCAGGTCTTCGAATATGGAGGTTAAACGCAGGGTGCCGTCTATCAATAAAGCTAAAACTTTATTGGGATTCGAGGCCATTACTCCACTCGAAGATGGGATAAGAGAAACAGTCTCACACATTATGCTTAACACTTCTAAATAAGTGGAACGCTTCTGCCGCCTTAAGATTGTTTTTTACCCCCCATACATAAGCGTTGTACTCGATTGCCCTTAAAGATCTTGGATGTGGATAATCACGTATCTCGGACTTATAACACGAAAACGCTTCAAGTTTTAATTTTAACTCTTCAGAAATATCAATAAACATATTTGGTTGAAAAACCGACTTAGTTTCATATCCCGCCATCTCAGTAGATGAAAGTGTTTCAAACATCCTTATTTCCTCAACGCAACCATTCTCAATCGGGCGGCACGCAGTAATAACCGCTTCAGATAATATTCGATGGTCTACATTTAAATCGCCAAAATGGTGTGTATAAACAATATCGGGGGTCAAATTTCTTACATGTTTAGCTACCATTTTTACAATATCTAGCAAATTAATCGAATCAAATCTATTATCAGGAACATTCTCATTTATATGTGAACTTATCCCCAAAACATTTAGTGCATTTTCTGTCTCATCCATTGATACCTCTCGATGTATATCTCTTGATGTGGTTTTACCGCCAACAACTACCACGTTGACAACATCTCCAGCTTTTACGTGTTTATATAAAGTACCTCCAACGCCAATAATTTCGTCATCGGGGTGCGCCGCGAATACCAATACTTTATGCATCATGGGTAATTCTATCAAATCTACGGATTCTCCTGCCTCCACACATAATACGACGCCGTCATCGGCGCCGGGGCATTGACCATGAAATCAGGTCGATACACGAAAGTTTCTGAAGGTGAAGTATTATTAGTCGTCCCACGATCTCTTTGCATCGATATCGCATCCCAACCCACAAAACTTCCTTGCCCCACAAACTGCTGCTCGCTAGCTTTATCCCCCGTTGTTTCAAAGATCAATTGATCTCCAACATACCACCCATCCGCTCTCACCACATTGCTCTTAAAAGTAATCGTTCCGCTAGCTATTACTGCCAAGAAAGATGGATTATTAGCGTAAACTGGAATATTAATATCATCATCGATCGTTTCATTTCCATC
>CAYHBU010000103.1:0-1653 GCA_964354925.1 uncultured Candidatus Saccharibacteria bacterium
CATAATTGTCGTGTACTGCGACAACTCGATCCTTATACTCCGAATTCTCAATATCTGATTTTAATTTTTTAAAAATTTCCTTGTCCCATTCTATCGATATCACCCTCCCATCTGGCGCCAACTTATCAGCAATCGCTCTCGTATGCCCACCCCCATTTGCAGTGCCGTCTATCATCGTCTCTCCGGGCTTGGGATTCAAGCCATCCATCACCTCTTTTAATAAAACTGGTATATGGTTCACAACTTACTACCTACAACTAAATACCTACAACTAAATACCAATTGATTGCGTTGTTAGTTGTCTGTTATTTGTTGTTAGTCAGAATTAAAATACTCCTAAATCTCCAAGTCTTTCCGCCAATTTATCTGTGTCTTTTTCGACTGCTTCTTTATATTTATCCCACTTCTTCTTATCCCAGACTTCCAATCTATTGAAAATACCAGTTATAACCGCCTCCCTCTCAAGTCCTGCATAATTTTTTAAATAATCTGGAATCAGCACTCTGCCAAGGCTATCTATTTCCACCTCTTGCGCTCCAGCGAGCATCAAACGGACAAAGCTTCTCGTATCTTCCTGCCCCATTGGCAATTGGCTTAATTTCTGGACTACCATCTCCCATTCTTTAAGTGGGTAAATAAATAAGCAATTATCAAGCCCTCTCGTGATTACAGCCTTCGGACCGATCTCCGCCCTCAATTTAGCCGGTACAGCCAATCTTTTTTTGGGATCTAAGTTGTGCTGATATTCACCGATAAGCATTGCTGTATTTGTTTATGCTCCACTTCTCACCACTTTTTAACATCTACTATCTATTATAGTCCACTTAAGATACACCGTCAAACATTTTACATCCAAAACAATAGCCTTAAAACTGGCTTTAACACTAGCCTACAGACACATATTATTTATTATTTTTAATTATCCACAGCTCGCGACTCTTTTGTTTATTTTTTATAGTATTTTTATAAATTTTATCCACAGTAGACAAAAAAACCGCTTCGGATTTTACCCGAAGCGGTTTTGTTTTATTTGAAAGCTCTCTCCACGGGATTATTTGTCCCATGGTGCAATATCCGCATCACTCCCTCTGACCTTTTGGCTTGACCCTGATTGTGGCTTTCCTCTGTTTTATGTCTCTATCCAGCCACACCACGATGCAAAGATCATATCCGCCAGAATAAACTCCAACAGGATAAATATTTGATGGCTTGAAATAGTCCATCGGAGGATAATCAACCAAACTATCTCCCAATACCACATCATCACCGATCATCTCATATCCTTTTACATCGACAAGTATTGGCATGCAATCCTCCTATTTAACTATGTGTCGGCAACTCTTCGTACTCCACGCGATCCCTGCAGATAACACAATATAAATGCTTTATATGCCCAGCTGACTTATCCCCGCTTTTGAGCCGATGCATTATCTGTATGTTGCCACATTTCTTACAAGACAACCTCTTCTCAACACACATACCTGGATAATATCTTCTTCCCACGCCATCACCCCCTTATCCATGATCTTATTTTGAATACTTTATTGGATTATTGACAATTTGTCAATTTGTGTTTTTTCGCTAATCAGCCTCATCACTTCCATTTTTTTATCGTTGGAATTCATCAAAACCGCACCTTTGACGATGCCATCT
>CAYHBU010000103.1:1663-2952 GCA_964354925.1 uncultured Candidatus Saccharibacteria bacterium
TTTCGTATGCAAAATAACATATTTACCGTTTTTCAAATCATCACGGACAATCATTTCCGTATCCTTGGTTCCCGTCCTACTGGATCCTAAAAAAACAAACTGATCTTCAAATATGCGACAAGTATAAGTCGGCATCAACTTGAGAGCGTTGCTCTTACCCGCCATATTTTCTCCGGCTATTTTCCCTTGCATAAAAGCTCCTGTCCACGAACCAGACAGCATATAGCTTTGTTCGTTGACATCAAAATATTCCGCCACATCACCGGCCGCATAGATATCTTCCACATTAGTTTTCATATACTCATCAACCAAGATTCCTTTAACGCATTTTATACCTGCTTTTTCAAAAATATTAAAATTCCTACCAAGTCCTACGGTCACGACGATGCCATCATAATTGTGCTTATCACTATCCGCATAAATCGTTACAATTTTATCCTTGCTTTCTATCCGCTTAATGTTAGTGCCAAATTTAAGATTTACTTTTTTGCTTCGTAAAACATCTTTTATATATTCCTGCAAGCCATCATCAATGCTACCGCCTAGGAATTGTTTGCGCACAAACATATCTACCTCTATATCGAATTGCCTGAAAAACTCCACTAATTCAAACGCAGCAAAACTTGCGCCAATAACGGCGATCCTTTGAACATTAGGCAATTTTTCTTTTATCTTTTTTGCATCATCAAGATCTTGATAATAAAAAACATTTTCCTTGCTGCCATCTATTTGTAGGTCAACTGGAGTGCCTCCGGTTGAAATAAGAAGCTTCTCAAAGCTCAACTCCCTATCATCGGACAATACAACTTTTCTCGAGGACAAATCCAGATTCGTGACTTTGACGCCCAAAATCAAATCAATATTTTTTTCCTTGTATTGATCTAGATTTCTCAGGAATATCTTGTCGCCATATTCGGGATTAGATATGTAGTCATACAATGATAAACGCGAATACAGGGGATATTTTTCATCCTCCACTATAGCAATAGATCCTACGGAATCATTTTTCCTAATGGCTTCCGCCGCAGTCGTGCCGGCAATTCCCCCACCGATAATTAGATATTTATAGGTCATAAATTAAAAATATTCATAATTAGAATTTACAATATAACAGACCTACTTCCTCCCATGTTTGTCTCTAAAAAACCTCAGAATCTGCTCAGCGTCAGGCAAGCAAGACGGGTCTTCCGCGCCAATCTTGAGCATTGCTTGCAAGTCCTCCAGTGTCTTTGCGCCGTCAATCACGGCCTGCTCAATATCTTTTTAAGTAATCTTTAATTTTTCATCAA
>CAYHBU010000104.1:0-2889 GCA_964354925.1 uncultured Candidatus Saccharibacteria bacterium
AAAATTTCTTGAGCAACGCCGTATCGCGACGAAGTTTGGATTAATAGAGGTGCCCAGGGGATGATTGCCAGTTGAAAAAGGGTTGGTTCAGAGACAACTAAAAAACGGTTGGATGCACTCTTAACCGGAGCATTTGATAAAGTTCGCGTGATGCAACCCACTCTCCACAAAATCTGCTGCGCACCTCAAAGGCTTAATATCCGCTAAGCGCCTTGTGGAGAATTAGTGCAGCGATCCATTCACCCGAGTGTCAATTCCATGCGGCCTTTAAACATGGAGTTATTGAGCGTTCCATTAAATCATTAAAGCTTCGTTGCCTGCCAGATCAAATGCGGGCTGCCACACACTCAGGTTATTTATGAAAATTAAACAATCGCATTGGCACCATCTTTTTGGCGGGGTTGCTCTCCTCCTCCTTATTGTTCAAGTTCTATCCGGCTCGGTCTTGACGCTGTTTTATTTGCCTGATCTGAAAGAAGCCTACGCCAGTGTGCAATACCTCTACAATGAACTTGGCGCAGTGGCATGGATAAGGGATACGCATCGCTGGGCCGCACTGTTCTTGATGGTTGCGGTAATAATGCATTTCATAAGAAGCTTTTTAAGAAAAGATTACCTTAACCGGGATAGCAAGACATTGTGGCTGACCGGTATTCTGCTCTACCTGCCCTTGTTGGGATTTTTGCTCACTGGAGTTATCTTGCCATGGGAATGGAGAGGATATTGGTTCATGGAAATGGTGCCCAATTATGCGGCTGAAATCCCCCTGGTCGGGCCTTCTTTAAGTGATTTCCTCATCAGCGCCTTTACCCTTAACCGGACGCTGGTAGTACATGTTTGTATTCTTCCGGCCATCACGTTAGTGTTAATGGGTATTCACACTTTTACCCGGGTTATCAAAAGAACGGGTGGGCTCACTCTGTATGTCATTGAACACACTCCGCTCACCGTCCCGTTTTTGCTGGCTATTGCCGTACTCGCGTATGCCGTGCCGATGCCTTCCCAGGATCCGGCGATAATACCGATGCCATTGGAGGGCGAATATATTCCAACCGCCGAATGGTTTATACTCATATTTTATGTGCCCTATTTGTATTTAAAAGGGTTTATGGCGACATTATTCGGCTTCTATATTCCTTTGATCATTTTTCTGGTTTTGGCGATATTCCCTTATTTTTTTGGGACAAGGAAAGATGAGCGTGGCAAAAAGACCCAGCAAAAGACCTCCTCCGTCCAAAAAAATGGCGCATTTGCAAATATCATGGCGCTTATTCGAAGAACCCTGGAGGCAAAGAAGCATGCAAAAATATTGGGTTTCCTAAGTGTCTCTCTTGTGGCGATGGCTTTGTTCGTCCCGCTTTATTTTGTTTCCCATACATCCCCAACCATGGGCTGCAATTCATGTCACAACACCAGTTCGGGAATCCGGTTGGGACTGCCTCCAACAACATTCAAGGATAGGGTGATGAACCCCACCCTCAGCGATAATACATTTATGGTAGGGCACTGGTTTTATCCGCAAGTTATCTGGTAGAAAAAACATTATTAGCTGCGGCAGCAGCAGCAAGCTATGGTTGGTTAACGGAACAATATCTTGATGGCGTTGCCGTACGGCGGCTACAAATATTAGAATGCGGCATAGATGAGTGTGTTTTCAACCGGTAATAGAGGAGAGCGCTTTGATCATAAAGTTTAACAAAAAGTTTTTTGGCCGTATATTGCTGGTACTCGCCATTGCGATAGCGGGCTGCGATCGTTTTGGAGGTACTAGCGCTCTGCCTGAAGATGGACCCGAAGTTGTCGCAAAACGGTTCTATGAATTAATTTCAGCTGCGAAGCTCGAAGGGGGCACTACGACCGCCA
Source organism: uncultured Candidatus Saccharibacteria bacterium (assembly GCA_964354925.1). Lineage (GTDB taxonomy): Bacteria > Patescibacteriota > Minisyncoccia > GWC2-36-17 > GWC2-36-17 > GWC2-36-17. The sequence continues at coordinate 1,864 of CAYHBU010000104.1, forward strand.
GTGAAGCGTACAAGATGATCGATACCAGAGTTTCCAATTGGAACGTGCATCAGTTCCTGGAGGTTATCAAGCGTTATCCGGAGAAATTCACGGTGGACGTAGGTAAAGTCGAGATCAAGGGTACTCAAGCCCTGGTCGCCATAAGCTATAAGATGCCCTCCAGCTTTGGCGGCGAGTATACGGTGCAAGAGGTGCTGCCTCTCAATATTGATCCCGCTACCAACACCTGGAAGATTGATTTTACCGGCGACAGCTATGGCATGCAAAAGGATGAGGCAATAGCGGCGAGCAAGTCAGAAGTTCCGCCTCAGGGTAAAACAGAAGTTCCACCAAAGGGCAAATAATGATGAGCGCCGCCAAGGTTGCAGAGTGGCTCAGGAATCAGATCCGGTTAAAAAAAGGCCAAGCGGTACCCGCGCACGTAAATTTCTTTTATTGCTTTGGCGGCATCTCACTTTTTCTCATCCTCATCCAGTTGGTCTCTGGGGTGTTTATGCTTTTTTTCTATACACCCGAACCCACCAAGGCATTGCTAAGTATTGCGTATTTAAGCAATGAGGTAACGTTGGGTTGGCTATTCAGAAACATGCACCGGTGGATCGCCACACTTCTTCTGGCAACCGTATTTTCCCACATGGTCATTGTATTTTATCTGAAAGCGTACCAGAGCCCCCGGCAGCTTACCTGGTTGAGCGGAGTGTCTCAGTTGCTCATGGTGCTCTTGATGGTTGTAACCGGGATTATCCTCCCGTGGGATTGGAGATCCTATTGGTCTTTTGCGATATGGATGGATTACGTTGGGACGTGGACGATTGCCGGAGAGTCCATCCAGGCTGTGATGCTTGATAACTTCACCCTCAATGCGGCATATTTTGTCCATATTTTGGCAATTCCGTTAATTCTTGCGGTTTCCTTGTTTTTCCACTTCAAAATGATACGGCGATATGGAATATCAAAGCCGCTATAAGCCACTGCAAGCTTCTTGGGGTAACTAACTCATGGCAAACAAAAAAACAGAAATCATCG
>CAYHBU010000105.1:0-2851 GCA_964354925.1 uncultured Candidatus Saccharibacteria bacterium
CCCATCATTCGGGGTACGAGACGGGTCGGACAGCTCTCCAATATTTGAAACAACTCCAATCAAAGTTCCAAGGCAAGCATCTAAAGCGCTTAGATTTGGAGCGCCAGCTAGATTGGACATGTCATTACAATCAGGGATCGCAACCGCATTATTGAACCAGCCGCGGCTTGGCGCGGCAGTAATGCTCCAAGTAGGCACGCCGAGAGGCAAAGTAAAAATAGCTGATTCATTTAATAAAGGCGCGTCAACATGATTGGGCGCGGGAGGATTTGGCTGACTGCCATAAGAAATAGAATGGACGCTCTGCGATGTCGGATCTTTTATCTGTAAAACATCGCCCGCGTCATCCGCTGGATTATAGGCTAGATTTATTGTAATCAAACCATTGGCGGGCAAAACTTTACTGTTTGAACCCAAAATCGTTCCGATATTTATTTCTCCATTAACAGCAGAACTCAAAACCCAGTCGGTCAAATCGATATCGCTTGAAGTTGTATTCATTAATTCATACCATTGATCAGTGCCCAAAGCGGTATTGGCAGCAAATTCATTTATTAAAACATCGCCTGGCGCATAGACCACGGCTTTTGTTCTCGTATTGGAATTAATTTTAAAAGCATAAAATCCTCCAACGACGATGATAACCAATGAGATCAGCGCCATTAGCGTATTCTTTTTTAAAAAACCATGTAATTTGTTTATTTGTGTTTTCATTTTTTTGTTTGCTTTTTATTATGGTTTAAATTTCCTACTGGATCTGGATAGATCATTTTTTTATCCACTGGAAAAAATTATCTAAAGCTTTCTGAATTGACCCAATCAAAAAATCATCAGATTGGTCGGTCAAAGCAGAAGCAACTGGCTTTGGATCGAAAGAATTGAGGGAGGATAAGGCGGATATTGAAACTATGGACTGTTCATATTTCAATTCCCAGCCTACTGATATAACTCCGCGCCTAGTTGATAGAATAGGAAATCTATCTTTGTTTAATTCAATCAGCCTGTCTACAGTTGTCCCCAATTTCACCGCGATTTTGCCCAGAGTATCTCCGGGAGCGACAGTATAAGTCCCGATTTTTACTCCCACTGTTATCTCCCAATAGATTCCCATATCCTTCATCCAGGAAATACCATCTACCACGGGAGTAAATCTTTCTTTAAATATGCCTCTAATATCGGGAGGAGCTTGAATAGTAAATTCAAATGAGCCCGTCTCTCCCGGATTAACCTTATCTTGATTTAAGGCGATTCGATTGGCCGACAACCAAGAAGAATGATAAAAAGGAGAAATTCGATCTTGAGGACTGCTTGCTCCTAACCTTAAGGGGTTTGCTCCTGCTTTTTCCCAAGGAACATTGCCGGTATTTTTAAGAGTTAAGGTAAGAGTAGTAGTTTCTCCAGAGTTAATCGTCGGATATGGAGATTGGGAAATATATTCATAATCATATTTTTCAGCCGGCAGAGGTTGTACTGCCGGAGCAAGCGGTTCATATTTTAATTCCCAGCCTACTGATATAACTCCTCGTCTTGTTAATAAAATAGGAAATCTATCTTTGTTTAATTCAATCAGCCTGTCTACAGTTGTCCCCAATTTCACCGCGATTTTGCCGAGAGTGTCTCCGGGCTGGACAGTGTAAAATCCATAATTTATAGGTATAATTTCCTTTGAAATTTTTTCTCCTATTGTTATTTCCCAATAAATGCCAGCATCTTTCATCCAAGTAATGCCTTCTACTACGGGTGTAAAATATTCCCTGTATACGCCAAGCTGAAGATTGGACGGAGAAAGAATGGTATATTCAAATGTGCCTATTTCTCCCGGCGCAACTGTATCTTGTTTTAAGGCTACCCTATTCCCCGAAATCCAAGAAGAATGATAAAAACTAGATATTCTGTCATTAGGGTGGGAGGTCCCCAATCTTGTCGGCTTCATCCCCGATTTATTCCAAGGAGTATTTCCAGTGTTTTTCAGAGTTAAAGTAAGAGTCGTAGTCTCTCCCGGCTTAAACGTTGGATTTGCCGATTGAGAAATATATTGATAATCATAGATAGTCTCCTTTGCAACCTCTTTGATTGGTTCCGGCGGCAATTGAGGAGGAGTATAAGCCGGAGGAGTGGCGCCGGTTGTTGTTGTATAAATTATATAGCTAGTAAAGTGTTTCGTCCAAACTATCAAATCGCTCCCCGCATTAATCTTGCAATCTCCATTTGCCGGTAAAGCATTTCCGGTTGCTTGGCTATCTGCGCCGCAGATATTCATTACTTCAGTAAATATATTGTTTCGGGAATAGCCTACTCGTTTTCCAACTTGACCAATAAATTTTATTCTAACAGCTTGGTCAAAAGCTAAGGCGGTATTGCCAAAACCAATCTCCAATACCGCTTCAACTGATGTATTACTTCCGGGATTTACTGAATTATTTGATTGAACTTGCGGAGCATTCATAATTCCATTCCAAGCCCCTCCCGCATCAATATTGGTGCCTGCCGGAATTTCTATAACAACATTGCCGACAGAAGTTAAGGAATTGATTACGATGCTTGGCAAAGTACCTATGCCTGTAATATTATCAACTAAACTATCAAGGTTGAGAGTGGCGTTATTGACGCTGGCGGGAATATTTATAACCGCTGGGTCAGTTACTGAAGAGAATACCACTTCTGTTTGAGTATTAGTAACACTAACAGTTCCGCCGCCCGAAGGAACATTAATTTGACCGGCGCTTAAAGTAGTTGTATTTATATCGGCAACTGTTTGCTCATTCCCAAAATCATCAATCGCCCAGATTTTAAAGTAATAAGTAGTGGAAGGAGAAAGTCCGGTAATGGTAGTTGTGGTTGTTGAGATAGT
>CAYHBU010000106.1:0-2831 GCA_964354925.1 uncultured Candidatus Saccharibacteria bacterium
GCATATGATCAACCTCGTCCAAAACGATATTGTTAAACAAAGAGAAATTAATGCATCTCCTGTCATTCAAATCTTTCAATCTACCTGGAGTGCCGATGACAAAATGAGGATTTCTTCTCAAATCATTCATCTGCCTGAAAATCGGCATGCCACCGACGCAAACCGCAGAATACATTTTCATGCCAAAGGCAAACAATTTGAATTCGTTATCGATTTGCAACGCCAACTCGCGAGTCGGAGCGATGATCAATACTTTTTGTGATGGATCCTTGAAAACCTTTTCAATCAAAGGCAACAAAAACGCGCCTGTTTTGCCTGTGCCGGTATTTGCAAGTCCGACAATGTCCCTGCCTTTCAAAATAGCTGGGATTGATTGGTCTTGGATCGGAGTAGGCGTTTCAAAGCCTTTCCTTGCCAAGTTAGCCTTGAGCTCTGGGCAAAAATCAAAATCAGCAAAAGCATGCTTGATTTCTATAGCTTTTTCTGGCGCTACAGTGACCGCCTTTTTGACGAACATCGATACATCGATATTTCCACCAAAATTACCTCTTCTTTTATTACCTCCACCTCTTCCTCCACTAAAGCGTGGACGGAACGAACCGCCACCGCTACGAGCTGGACCGCCTGAGCGGCCTCCTGAGAATTTGCTGCCGCCAAATCTATTGCCGGCGTTACTGAATTGTCTCATATAAGTCTCCTAATCCGCGCACTATAGGGCACGAATAAATGAAATACCGGTGGAAACAAAAGATGTTTTCACAAGTATCTCGATAATTAATAAATTTCGAATTGCTGTATAGAACATCGAAAATTATTAATTACTCTTCGGAAATCTATAGAACAATTTTTATAGTAAAAACACTATAACATAACTCTTTTAAAAATGCAAGGGGTTGGGCTTTGATTATGGTATTTCCTATACAAACCTGTAATCTATCGTCTTGCGCTCTAGGTCGCCACCGACGACTTTGATTTTCACTTCGTCGCCAATAGAATATTTTTTCTTGGTTTTTGTCCCAATCAAAGAATATGTTTCTTTGTTGAGGACATAGAAATCATCTTGCATATCTTTCAATTTGACCATGCCGTTGGCTTTGGTGTGCGATTCCTCCACATACACGCCCCAGTTCGTTATGCCGGAAATCACTCCCGTATAGACGGTGCCGATCCTGGCCATCATGTATTCAGTCTGCTTAAGAGAAACTGAAGACCTCTCAGCCTCAACTGCGCCCACTTCCCTCTGGGACAGCTCCATCGCAAAATTATGATACCAAGCGCTTTCCTCATCACTCAAATGTCCACCCTTGAGATGTTTGTCCAAAACGCGATGCACGAGCAGATCAGCGTATCTCCTGATTGGAGACGTGAAATGCGTATAATTTTCCAACGCCAAGCCGTAATGCCCAATATTCCTGGTAGAGTAGATTGCCTTAGCCATAGACCTCATCGCGACAGTCTTGATGAGCGACTCTTCCGGCTTGCCTTTTATTTTTCCAAAAATCGCATTCAATTCTTTTGACGAAATGCTTTCTCCCTTTTCTTCGATGTCGTGCCCGAGCATCCTCAAAAAAGCCAAGAGTTCATTGACGGCTTCTTTTTTAGGCACATCATGGACACGATAAATGGAGGCTCCTTTGCTAATCTTCTTGATTTCCGCTCCTAGATACGAAGCGACCTCTTTATTGGCCAGGATCATGAACTCCTCGACGAGTTTGTGGACGTCCAGTCTTTTCTTTTCGATTATCTCCACTGGCTTGCCTTTTGCATCCAGCTTGAATTTCACTTCATCTTTTTCGAAATCCAATGCCCCGCCTTTCATCCTCCTCTCTTTAAAAATCTTGGCTATCTTATTCAAATGATCCAATTCGTGATGATATTCGCCCACTCCTTCATCGAGCACTTTCTGAGCTTCTTCATACACGAATCTTTTATTGGAATTTATTATCGTCCTGCCTAGCCACACTTTTTCGATATGCCCGTCCGCAGAAATCGTCAAAACAGCAGAGAAAGTTAGCTTGTCTTGTTTGGGATTCAAACTGCAAATGTCATTCGACAAGACTTCCGGCAACATCGGGATAGTCCTGTCCACGAGATAAATAGAAACTCCACGATGTTGCGCCTCTTTGTCCAACTCGCTATCATCTCTCACATAATGAGAAACATCGGCGATATGCACGCCAATTTCAAAAAGGCCACCCGGGACACCCTGGAATGAAATAGCATCATCAAAATCTTTTGCATCTTCCGGATCGATAGTGAATGTCGTGACATTCCTGAAATCCCTTCTCTCTGCAATATCTTTTTCAGAAATTATCCTGGATTTTTTTTCCAATAGCTCCGCTTCTTTTTCAACTTTCGGCGGGAACCCTACTTGAAATCCTTTTTCCAGTACGATAGATTCCATCTCCACATCATTGTCTCCCTTTTTTCCGATAACTTTCAAAATCTTTCCTTCTGGATTTTTCTTCGGATCGTCCCATCTTTTTATCTGGACCAACGCCTTAAAGCCATTTTGGATCTTTTTAGTATCAGATGGAGATATGAAAATATCCATATACATCCTCTTGTCATCGGGGACCACGAAAGAAAAATCGCTCCCCTTCCTTTTATCGATCGTTCCTACGAATTCCATCTTCGCCCTCTTGAGCACTCCCACTATTTCACCGTTCAATTTCTCCCCCTCTACCTGAGGGAATAAAACGACCTCCACCTCATCGCCATGCAAAGCGGTATTTAAGAATTGTGGCTGAACCTGGACGTCCTCGTCAAAGCCAACGGCCGTCACATAGCCAGTCCCCATCGAAGTTATGCTTATAATCCCCCTTTTTACA
>CAYHBU010000107.1:0-2811 GCA_964354925.1 uncultured Candidatus Saccharibacteria bacterium
CACTAGAGAGGTTGAAGGCGGTTATTTCGCCATCAATGCGTCTTAAGTTGTCACTAGCTGAATACTCAACCAACAAGCCGTCATTTTTCTCGTAAATATATATCAGTTGAGAATTTTCGGCCCTGATTTCAAATGCAGGGTTCTTGCTTATTTTAAAATTCAGTAATCCGAGAGCTTGTTCTTGGACGAAAGCATTTGTTTGCAAGTACGCCTTATTTAATACGTATTCACCATTCTTGATTGAGACATAGTAGACAACGGAATCATCGGACGACTCGATGGATGCAATATCTTTCCTGATTATCGCCAAAACTTTTTTATCTATATCAAAACTATATACCGTGTTGGCTTTCAAAATGAGTAACAAGCCCCGAGGTCCCGCTTTGAGTTGAGCTATATCCTTTATTGAAAATTGCTTCGGCAAATATTGGATCAAAAATCTTACTTGGCCATTGATAGTATCTACGACGATATGATCGCTGCCATCATTGAGTGCTAATAAGATTTTATTTTCTGATTTTTGCCAATCGCTTACTGAGACGTCTATCTTGTTCTTGGAGATTACGAACTCCCTTTCTTCTTGGTCGTCAAAATCCAATATGCCAAGCACTGTTTGTCCAGTAGCGCTATGTTTCAATAAAGCAATACTATCTTGATCACTGGAATAAACCATGCTGGCGATTTGTTTGGTGTCGTCATAATGATAGGGGGTCGGATCGATGACATTCGGCAGTAAAACGATATTGTGGGCTTCAGTAACGAGCTCCTGTTCTACTTTTAATGTCTTGGACCATCCTTGGTAGCCGTCTTTTGTCACCTTCACCACATAATCTTGTGGTATCAGATTCTGGATGAAGGAATTATTGAAGTATGAAAAAGATCCCGTAGTTTTTACTATTTCATCATTGAGAGCTATATCTACTTCAGTAGGAGATTGGATTCTAAAAAACAATCCGCCAGTTTCGACGAATTTCCAAGTCTTAAAATCGAATCTAAGACCCATCGAATATCCTACGAAGATCGGGGCCAGTATCGCGAAGACTAAAAGCGATGTTATAAATAAAAATCTCCTTGTTTTTATGGTCATTGTTGAGTAGGGGCTAGTATTTGAAAAAAAATATTTGCTATTTTTTCTTCTCCACTTGAGCTTTCGCATCTTCTATGAATTTCTTCACCTTGACGGCGCCGAGATCACCCTTGCCGACTTTACGCACGGCGACTGATTTTGACTTGACTTCTTTGTCGCCAACAATCAAAAGATAGGGGATTCTGTTCATTTCTCCTTCCCTGATTTTTTTACCGACTGTTTCGTTTTCATCTTTCAATTCCACTCTGAATCCTTCTCCTAGAAGCGACTTGTATACTTCTTTGGCATATTTTTTGTGGGTCTTGGAAATCGGCACAACCCACATCTGAACAGGCGCCAGCCACAACGGGAACGCTCCCGCATAATGCTCGATAAGAACACCAATAAATCTCTCAAAAGAACCAAATAATGCTCTATGCAACATATACGGTTTTTCTTGTTGTCCCTTATCGTTAACAAAAGACATATCAAACCTTTCTGGTAAATTAAAATCAAACTGCAACGTTGAACATTGCCACTCTCTTCCTAGGGCATCCTTTATCTTAAAATCTAATTTGGGACCATAAAATACAGCTCCTCCAACATCTTTGCTTACATTTAATTTTTTCTCTCTGGCAACTTTTTCAAGCACCTTTTCTGTAAAATTCCACCCCTCTTCTGCTCCAGCGTATTTTGCAGATTGAGGATCGCGCACCGAAAGATACACATTAACATCTTTAATGTTGAAACCGAATGATTTATACATAAATAATATAAAATCAACCACTGATTTCAACTCTTTTTCAATCTGATCAGCTCGGCATATTATATGAGCGTCGTCTTGGGTAAATCCTCTTACCCTTGTTAAACCAGATAATTCCCCCTTTTTTTCAAACCTATAAACTGTTCCACATTCGGCCCATCGTAAAGGAAGCTCCCTATAAGAGTGGGGTTTTGATTTAAATATTCTCACATGAAATGGACAATTCATCGGCTTTAAAAGAAATTGCTCTGACTCTTTAATTACCTCTTTGCTTTGACTTTCTTTTAAGGTCTGCCCCACTTCCATTGGAGGATACATACTTTCATTATAAAATCCCCAATGACCAGATGTTTCCCAAAGAGTGCGATTACCTACATGAGGCGTTCTAACAAGATCATACCCATTTTTTAAGTGTTCTTTGTACCAAAAATCTTCAATAATTCTCCATAAAATCGCTCCTTTCGGATGCCATAATGGCAAGCCTAATCCCACTACTTCGTCAATGTGAAAAAGATCTAATTCTCTGCCCAATTTTCGATGGTCTCGTTTTTCTGCCTCTTCTTGTAATCTTAAATATCCATCAAGCTCTTGTTTTGACTCAAAGGCCACGCCGTAGATACGCGTGAGCATTTGGTTCTTCTCGCTACCCTTCCAATAAGCTCCGGCAATCTTGGTCAATTTGAATGCGTCAGCGCTGATTTCTTTTGTTGATTCCACATGGGGACCAGCGCAGAGATCGGTGAACCTACCACTCCTGTACGTGGTAATCGGTTGGCTGGCTGATTCAGACATCAGGTCAGATATGAGCTCGACCTTGAATGGCTGGTCTTGGAATAGCTCCTTTGCCTGGATTGCAGTCACTTCCTCGCGTTCAAATTTGATATTTTGCTTTATTAAAGCCTTAATTTTATTTTCGAGTACCGGTAAATCTTGAGGAGTAATCGAAGCGGGGAGTAGGAAATCATAATAAAAACCGTTTTCA
>CAYHBU010000108.1:0-2774 GCA_964354925.1 uncultured Candidatus Saccharibacteria bacterium
ACATTCTTGGGGGTGATAGCGCAATTCATGATCCATATACTTGTCGAGATTTGGTATATCGATCTTCTCTTGAGTGATTTTGACCGTTATGATCTTGGCCTTTCCTGGAGCAGTTGGTATCTGGTCCATCACATTCTTACCGTATTGCTATTTATGTTGGGTGCAGGGCTAGGATTTTGGCAGGGAGTATTTTGGTGGAAAAGAATTTATGTAGAGCATCGATTGACGCGTTGGTGCAAGAGATGTAATATAACTACATAACAATGTTATATAGTTATGGCCGTAAATAAAAAATCTGAAAATTTGAGCAATGATTATCCGGAAAAAAGATGGCTCCGGATTTTGATTTTGTGGACGATTTTCCAAAAATCTCTCTATGGTTATCTGATACTGAAAACCATCGAGGGGATGAGTCGAGGCGCTCAATTCATTAAAACGGGCACCTTGTATACGATTCTGAGGAGGATGGAAAAAGAGGGATTGGTTGTTTCGTCTTGGGAACGGGGTGACAAAGGACCGGAAAAACGAATGTATAAGATAACGCCATTGGGCAGGAATTTTTTCAAAAACCACCTAGAGATGATTCGCAAAAGAAAGCCGATGATTGATAAGCTAATAAAGTTTTATAAGAGAAATTTTTAATGATGCGAGATATGTCTGGAAAAATAAAACATTTCAAGAGGGTGGTTTATGTCGCGTCTTTTATTGCTCGCAAAAATATCCAGCGAGGATCAAAGGCGGTCAAGCTGGTGACGGTATCTATTTTGATGTTGACTTTTTTGAACCTGACGGTAGTGGGAGGGCTATTGAACGGAATCATTGATGATGTCGGAGTGAAGATAAAAAATTCATTATTCGGCGATGTATTTATCGAGCCATTAAAAGAATACAATTACATCCAAAATCCAGAGGACGTTCTCAATTATGTGAAAAGTGATCCCAGCGTGGTGGGATATTCGGCGCGTTTGATTTCTGGCGCTACGCTGGAGTCGGGATATAAAGAAGTGAGCGGAGCAGAAATACCAAATAGAGTAAGGTCTTCAATTACCGGCATTAATGTTGATCAGGAAAACAAGACGACTGATATCAGCAAGAAGATTATAGCTGGGAGATTTTTAGAGAGCCACGATTGGAATGCAATCGTGCTTGGTTCGGAGTTGGTGGACGAATATGCCAGTGGCGGTCCCGGTGGAGATGATCCTACCTTAGGGTTTGTCACTGTCGGTGAAAAAGTCAGGGTGAGATTCAGTAATGGCATAAATCGAGAATTCACCGTAATGGGAATCGTGAACACTAAATCATCGGTCGTCGACCAAAGGGCCTTCATCAACTATAAAGAATTACAACAAATCATAGGCTTTCAAGACAATAGATATTCGGAAATCGCGATTGCGATGCAAAATAATGCGTCTGCTATGGTATTGGTTGATAGGTTGGAAAGCGATTCCAATAATCACAAAAATGACATCAAGACTTTTGATAAGGCGATACCATCGGCAATCAATGATGTAAAAGTGGCCTTTTCCTTGATCGGTAATATCGTCGGAGCTATTGCTATTCTCGTCGGCTTGGTGACGGTATTTGTAATTATTTTTGTTAATGCCTCAAGTCGCAGGAGGTATCTCGGCATTTTGAAAGCTCAGGGCATAGAGCCGTCAGCATTGATCCTGTCTTATGTGTTCCAGGCACTGTTCTATACGATGATCGGCGTCGCATTGGGCTCGATAGTGCTTTTTGGATTTTTGCAAAAATATTTTGAAGCACATCCATTGTCTATGCCGATGGCAGATGGACATCTTTTGCTTGGTTTTGATTATGTATCTTTGCGCGTATCTATCTTATTCGTATCAACTATTTTTTCTGCATTTTTGCCGGCGTGGTTCATTATCAGGCAAAATACGCTAAATTCAATATTGGGAAGATAAAAATATGATTAATGTAAAAAAAATAATCAGAGATTTCGTGAGTGGAGATGTGGTGACCCACGTTTTAAGGGGGGTTGATTTGGAAATACCGGCTGGACAATTCATTTCCATATTGGGTCCATCGGGAGCTGGCAAATCAACATTGCTTTATCAGATCAGTTTACTTGATCACCCGACGAGCGGATCGATTTTTATCGATGGCGAAGAAGTGTCCGAATTAAATGAAACGGAAGCGGTTAAATATCGGTTGAAAAATTTCGGTTTCGTATTCCAGGATTATGCTCTGATTCCTGAGCTTAATGCGTTCGAAAATGTTATCTTGCCAAGCTTGATGCAAGGCGTGGATTACAACGTTGCAAAAAGAGATGCCATAGAAATTTTGGAATCATTTGGTCTTACGCGTCAGGTCGCTCATTTGCCAAGTCAGTTGTCTGGAGGAGAGCAGCAACGCGTGAGTGTGGCTCGAGCAATCGTCAAAAAGCCGAAAATCCTTTTTGCCGATGAGCCAACGGCCAGTCTTGATAGCGGTATGTCCCAGCAACTGATGGAAGTATTTCTGGGGTTGAGCAAGGAAGGCCAGACTATAGTGATGGTGACTCACGAGGAGGAGTTTGCCAGGTTGACCGACAGGATAGTCAGAGTGAAAGACGGGCAGATAGTGGGAGACGAGCTTTTGAGGATTGGTAAGTGATGCGTCGTGGCAGGCTTCCCGTTCCGCTATTGACTTTTCTAATTATCTCTGATATAATATATATACTTTTTTAAAATTAAAAACGACGCAAGACAACAACAACGGAGGAGATATGAAGGATATTGTTGCTGATGGTAACAAGAATCACCCGGAAATCC
>CAYHBU010000109.1:0-2768 GCA_964354925.1 uncultured Candidatus Saccharibacteria bacterium
TAACGCCTCTCACCACCTCTCCTCCCGCAATCTGGACAATCAAAGACGCCAACCTGTCCATCGCAAAGCCGGCTAGATTAGGATCTAAATCGGCAGCAAAGCGGATTGATGATTCAGTCCTGATATTCGTCATCCTTGATGCCTTGCGTATGGCGCCAGCGCCGAAATTGGCAGCCTCCAAAACGATATTTTTAGTATTGTCATCTATTCCCGCCTTCTTGCCACCCTTCACTCCGGCAATCGCTAATGCATCTTTCGCATCTGCAATGACTAAAACATCTTTGTTTAATTCTATTTCTTGGCTATCCAGCGTTGTTATTTTTTCCTTGTCCTTTGCTTTCCTTATGATGATTTTTGCATTTTTATATCCGCCCCTTACTTTATCCAAATCAAAGGCATGGAGTGGCTGACCGAGTTCGAACATCACGTAATTTGTTGCGTCCACGACATTATTTATTGATTTTTGTCCGATAGCCTCTAATCTCTCAACGAGCCATTCCGGAGCTGGTCCGATTTTTATATTTAAAATCGCTCTAGAGACATATCTTTTGCAAATTTCCGGATTCCTATTTTCCACCTCCAAAATATCTTCAATTTTTTCTTTTTTGCTTTCCTTGATTTTAATCTTTGATACTTTATCCCTCATCCTTGATCCCGCCAATACTGCAATCTCACGCGCCACCCCGAAATGCGATAAACAATCAGATGACCTATCAGGCAGAATTTTCAAATCTATGACAAAATCTTTCCCCACATTTTCTATGTCATCAACCTCGGCAAAATTCATCGTCATCAAACCAGCCAGCTTATCGCTTGGCAACTTTTTCAAATCTACAAAATCTTTTAACCAATTATAGGAAATCTTCATTTTTATTATTATTAAAATTGTTTCAAGAATCTCAAATCTCCGGACGAAAATAATCTGACATCATCAATCTCATATTTAATCATCGTCAATCTCTCGAGACCGACACCAAATGCAAAACCCTGCCATTTATTGCTATCTATCCCCATAGCGCTCAATACTTTCGGATGCACCATGCCAGCTCCGCCTATTTCGAGCCACTTGTTGCGAAATCTCATATCAAGCTCCACGCCCGGCTCAACGAAAGGAAAATAACTCGGCCTAAAACGGATTTTTACATCATCTCCAAAAAGCCTCTTGATCACCATCTCTAAAATACCCTTCAGATCGGCCAAAGAAACATCCCTATCTATCATAAGTCCCTCTGTCTGGTGGAATTGGATGTCGTGAGTCTGATCAGTAGCCTCCATCCTGAAAACACGGCCAGTGGAAATAATCCTTATTGGGGGCTGATTGTGCTGGGTATAACGGATCTGCACAGAAGACGTCTGGGTGCGCATCAATAGCTTGGGATTTTGAAGTTTGAATTTTGAAGTTTGAATTTTGTTTGGCAATTCCCGATTGCCCTGTAGCCAGAATGTATCTTGCATTTCACGAGCCGGATGATCGGCAGGGACATTGAGCGCATCAAAATTATAGTATTCAGTTTCCACCTCTGGACCCTCAACCAATTCAAATCCAATCGATTGAAATATGCCTTCTACTTTCTCCCTCATCAGTGTCAGAGGATGGAGATGACCATGAGTAATTTTTTTAGAAGGAGCTGAAATATCGATGTGCTCTTGTTCGATCATTTGTTTAAAATTCAGGTCAGTAAGTGACAACTTTTTTTCCTCGATCAGATTATCGATTTTATTTCTCAATTCATTGGCAACTGGTCCAAGCTTTCTCCTCTCTTCTTCGATCAAATCTTTGAGCCTCTTCAAAATATCGATCAATTCGCTCTTGCGTCCCAAAAACTGCACCCTTAAATCTTCGAGGGACTTCAAATTAGATACTTGCCCTATTTTTTCTTCAGCTCGAGATCCAATCTCTTCAATTTTTTTATATGATTCTTCCATGTTTTTAGTTCCTAATCCTTACGAAATAAATTTCAAGTGCGACACTGAAAACGACTAATGTAACCAACGAGATTATATTAAGTCTATTAAATTGATGCAAAATCATCAACCCCACCACAAATCCAGATATGAATACTGATTGACGGAATGGATGATGCAGTGTTTCCAATAAGACCGGCTTTTTCAATTTCTTTCTCAGATATATGAAAATCAAAAACAAACAGCCGACCATTGTCAAAAACATACTGGCATAGAAGATGGAAAAATGCCACCAGGTCGAATCGTCCGGATTAACGCCAAAAAGCACTGCCATGAATGACGCTGCTGATATTATGGTTGCAAATATGCTTCCTCCGATCAAAAACTTTGACATTTTTATGGAAATTATTTTTTTGATGCTTTGACAAAATCTCTAAAAAGCGGATGGGGCTTTATCGGGCGCGACTTGAATTCCGGATGGAACTGAGCGCCCACAAACCAAGGATGGTTTTTATTTTCCAATATCTCGCAAAGTCCGCTTTGCGGATTGACTCCAGCCACATGCATCCCATTTTTTTCGAATGATTCTTTATAAGAATCATTGAATTCATATCTGTGCCTATGTCTCTCGGTTATTTTATCTGATTTATATGCGGAAAAACTTTTTGATTTTTTATCCAAGACACATTCATAGTCGCCAAGACGCATCGTACCGCCTTTCTTTTTTATCGATTCTTGTCCTGGAATGAAATAAATCACCGGATTTTTTGTTTTCTCATTAAATTCAGTGGAATTAGCGTCTTTCAGTCCCAATACATTCCTGGCAAATTCAATAGCGGCAATCTGCATGCCCAAACAAATGC
>CAYHBU010000110.1:0-2746 GCA_964354925.1 uncultured Candidatus Saccharibacteria bacterium
AATTGCAATTGATCATCATCTCCCTTGCCTCTTTATCTCCTTCGAACACCCTCCTAGCCAACCGCTTTTCTTCTTCTTCACTCAATAATGAAAATTTTCTCAAATCAGAAAAATATGCAGCTATCGGGTCCCTGGAGATTGTCACGCCAGTCCTTTTCAGTCTTTCCATATTTCCTCCTGTACGATGATTTTAAATGAACTTCAAAATTATGGAATTAAAATACCCTATTTTTCCAATCTTGTAAAGCCTGTCTTTCGTGCGCTAAATCGGTATATAATACTGATAAAGCTCTTTATATGGATATAGACAAACCCAAAAACCATCACAATGGAGGTCGCCCGATGAAAAAAATACTGGTTTTCATGGCCTTGGCGGTCATGACATATGAAATATCCTCAGAAGATTGGAAAAAAATGACACCAGAGAAACAAGAGTCTTTTAAATCCTCTATCGTTGAACAATATTTCCTTGACCACCCCTCCTGCAATCGGGTCATCAATTTCACCATAGAAAGGACGGGCACTACGGAAATCATGATTGATTGTATCGAAGAGTTTCAAGAAAAAGAAAAAATGACAATGTGAATCAAAAACCGCCTTGGCACAGCCAAGGCGGTTTTAATATCGAAAAACAAAAGGAGCGGATTTTATCCGCTCCTTTTCTGATAAATCAAAATCAGAATAAGCATTGCCGAGCACATCACTAATGCCCGTGCAGAATAGATAATAGCGAGCAGATTTTGATTCGCGATGGCCGGATACATAGCAAAGACAGAACCCAGTATCCAGATCGTCCAAACAAATCTGGACTCGTGTGATTCTTTTGTCACGATGAGATTGTGCATAGTCGGGATATACCCTATTGCGATGAGTGACTGCGCCAAAAGATTAGTGATGAATGGGTCACTAAATGCGAGCCAAAACATCAGACAAATGAATGATCCTGCCAGATAGTATTTTTCAAAAGTCTTGAATACTATCTTTTCTTTCCTGGAATAAACAAGAGCGGTCACCAATATCAGCACGCAAAGAAAAAAATCGGATATGCTATACAGCCCACTCACAACATCAAACTTCACCGTCATAAAAGACGATACGTTCAATGCAGTGACAATGGAAAATATAATCCAAGTCGATTTAGTCGGGATGATACTGCCCTTAATTATGCCCCTGATATAGCTGAAATCTCCAAGCAACACCAATATTGCGGCAAACACCGAAACATAGACAACCATCATCTACCCCCTTGATATTTTCTTTTTAAAAATCTAAAGTATGCAAATATTGTCAGATTTGATATTGCTTGTCAATTTGGCAGAGCACATTAAAATATGGGGGCGAGGCATATGAGGAAGACGCCAAGAGACGACAGGAATCCGCTATGGGCAGATATCGAAAAAAAGATACAGGAAAGAGCGATCAAGAAAGATACGAATTTTGCATTGTCAGGCAAGTGGAAAAAATCTGTCAGAGACCAAGACAGTTTTAAAATTTTTTCAGTAGATGGAGAATGGGTTAGGAATAACCTGAGCATCATGTTTCATCATGGCGGACACGGATACGTACACGAATTCATACCCCTCGATGAAATATGGATAGAAACGCGTCACTGCCATTGCAACTGCAAGAACGTGAGAAATGGTCAAAAAATATCTCTTGCATTCTTCGAAAGCACTGTCATCCATGAAATAACTGAATTGAAACTAATGAAGAAAGGAATGATTTATTGGGATGCGCACCAGTTGGCGATCCAAAAAGAACAGGAAATCGGACTCCTCAAAGATCCTTACGAAGATAATGAGGACTAAAAAAACAATACGGCTCGCCCAAAGGCGAGCCGTATTTATGTTTAGAAATCAGGATTTAGATATTGCAATCCTGTAATTACGAGATTGTTTTTAATATCCTTCTAATTTCTTGAGATTCTGATGTTGCCTTATTTTGGTCAAGGCTTTGGCTTCGATCTGACGAATCCTTTCACGAGTGACGCCGAATTCCTTGCCCACCTCCTCTAGGGTGTGCGTGACACCGTCATCCAAACCAAAACGCAATTTCAAGATCTTCTGTTCGCGAGGAGAAAGATCATTTAATATGGAGCCAATCTGATCTTTCAAGATATGGCGAGCGGCTGCCTGATGAGGCATGATTTCTTTTTCATCCTCAATGAATTCACCGATTGCGCTGTCCTCATCATCGTCTCCGACTGGAGTCTCGAGAGAGATTGTTTCTTGGGCGATTTTTTGGATATGGCGGATTTTTTCTACTTCCACACCCATTTCAGATGCTACCTCTTCTGCCAATGGCTCACGTCCCAAATCTTGGAGCAATCTTCTCTTGACCTGAGTATATTTAGATATTGTCTCCACCATATGCACCGGTATGCGGATCGTGCGAGCCTGATCTGCGAGAGCCCTAGTGATGGCTTGGCGGATCCACCATGTCGCATAAGTGGAGAATTTAAACCCTTTGCGATAATCGAATTTCTCAACGGCCTTGAAAAGGCCGATATTACCCTCTTGTATCAAATCCAACAAAGTGAGGTGCGGACTTCTGCCGATGTATCTTTTAGCGATAGACACCACAAGACGCAAATTCGCCTGGGTCATTTTTTTCCTGGCTTCTTCATCGCCTCCCTCGATCCTTTTTGCGAGCTCTCTTTCTTCTTCGGCATTAATTAGGGAAATCTTTCCTATTTCACGCAAATACATCTGGACTGAATCCTGAGACAGTTGATCTATGTCCATCG
>CAYHBU010000111.1:0-1758 GCA_964354925.1 uncultured Candidatus Saccharibacteria bacterium
TATAAAAGTCAGTTTGAAAAAATCTTTCTTTCCGTAAATGGCCAGTCACAACACACAGAGACTGTTAATTTTCTCAAAACAAACTGTCTTTTGCCAGATCTTGCACCATATATGATTGTTCATATCGATCTATCCAATGCCACATATCAAGCAAATAAAATTTTCAATACCGCGAGAACAGGAATGATCGAGATACCAGAGTATGAAGAATTCCATAAACGGCTGACTGACTCCATTAAGGGGGATGAAATTCTAAATGAGCTTAATCGTGAATATAAAGAGAGAAAATTAAGAAACGCGCAGCCGGAGGACAAAGACCTCTCCCGCTACATTGGTAGATTGGTAAAAGACAATCCTTTTTTGGCAGCTCTCTTAAGTTCAGGAGAAGAAATTCCAACAGAAAAACCGAAAGGTCCAAAAAAAGAATATATTGGCGAGTATATCCCGACAATTTTTGAGATAGTCGGCGAGCAAAGCAAGACAATACCATATAATCGCTATGCTCGATTGAGAATAATGACTGATGTAGTAAATGATTATCTCACGCGTACAAAGGACAAGGGTGAGTTTCGTTGGACCTCCTCTAAGCTGGTCCAAATAAATCACTATTCACTGAAAGATGGATTTTTACCAGTACGAATTGAACCAGTTAAAGGCGCAAAACCAGGGGAAACAGATACGATAATTTTTGAATTGACAAGACCTAATCAAGATTCTTTAATGGTTGAGATCAAGATAACTATCGGGGAATTTGAGGAGCCAATAATCAATCCTCCTGGTCCTCTCAAGCCACCAACCCGGTTGGCACTGAAGTTACCGGAAAGAAAATATATTCCAAAAGTAGATTGGATGAAAGAAGACTGGGTCTCTCCATCTGGAAAAAAATGGACAGGTCTTGATATAGCTGAGGTTGCTGAGGATCAAGATGGAATTACAGTGTATATAAATAAGGAGCCAGATGTTTTAATAGAATTTCCAAAACGAAATCCGAAGTTTGATACGGGAGATATGATGGCGTCGATACAAAAGAGATTCTTCGCTAGCGTATTTTTGTATTCAATAGCCATGTTTTTTGAAATGAAAAGTGATCCAGAAAAACGCGATTGGGCAATACCTGCATCAATGCGAGCGATAAGTAAATTTATGCTTGATTTAGCCTTTACAGCCAGGACGACGGAACAAATTGAAAACGATTAGTTTTTTAAAACGCAAATATACGTTTTTTAAGTGAAAACTGTCTGGAACGGTATCAAAAAGGCTAGTTCGACAAAGTTGACGGTTTTTCCGCAATCACCAAAAACTCATGCTCATAAACTCGCATTTTTTTAACATTATTCGTGTTTGTAAACCTTCCACTTACTCTATCTCTCCATGGGGTAATCATTTTATTTGACAATTCTCTCTTAATAACGTTCTTAATAATAAATCCTGCGTCTTGCATTTGCTCTGCTGTAACTTCAGCATTCTTAATTTCCGTGCCAGCTAATGTTGTATTTCCAATAATAATGCAAGCTTTGCCCCCTGGTTTTAATACTCTATACATTTCAGTTATGGATTTTTGAGTATCAGAAAAATATTTAGCTACACTTTTGGCATACTTTCTATTATTTGGCAATTGACTAATAATATAATTAGCAGATGGGCCCAGAGATTGACTGTCGTTATTATGTTCTGCAAGTTTTGTTCCTACAAATTTTCCTCTAAAAGATTGATATTCTCTTGCATATTTACTCCATCTAGAATACCTTTTTGAATCAT
>CAYHBU010000111.1:1768-2674 GCA_964354925.1 uncultured Candidatus Saccharibacteria bacterium
CTCCAAGCCACAAAAGAATTAACTGATGAAGATCAGCATATTCATATGATGTGACGTATGGAGGCGAAGTAATTATTAAATGAATGCTTTGGTCTTTAATCGAAAATTTTTTAGTCGAATCTCTCAACCTCATATTAGCTTGAGTTGTTAAATTCCCGGAGAATTTTAATAACTCATAAAATTCTAGATTTTTGGTCATCATGTGATGCATATGTCCAAGAAAAGTTTTAAATACATCCGGAGGAATCTTGTTAGGATCAACTTGCGGCTTAATGCTTTTCATTAACCATCTAGAACAATTTTTTAAAACATGAGAAAACGCGCAGAGATAAAATCTCCTAACCTGATGACTCTTGATTTCATTGATAGATTGAAAAATTCTATCCAACTGGATTTGGACTGATGGGTCAAACCAATATTTTATTCTATCTGAATGAACACTTGAAATATCTTTAGCTTTTAACTTGTCGTAACTTTTTATAAATCTTTTTAAGTAGTTTTCTAAAGCCGTGGGACTTAATGGGGTTACTTTGGTTTCAGTAATTAACTTAGCAACAGGGTTTATATCAAATCCGATGCTTTTCCGTCCAAGAACTTTTGCTTCTACTAGCGTCGTTCCGCAACCACCAAAAGGATCAAAAACTAGATCGCCTTTTTTTGTGAAATCCAGAATTAATCTCTTCACAATCTGGGGTATAAATTTGGCAGGATACCGATGATAACTATGGCTAATATAGCTTGTTTCCGATCTTTTTGCCTCACGAAATGACCAGGCATCGTCTGAAATTAGTGTAGAAAAATCTGTTTTTATCGACGTGTATGGCAGAAGCATATAAAACAACCCTATATTACACTTTACACTACTTTTAACAATAAAACAAAAATGACATGAGAATAAGCTTTTCT
>CAYHBU010000112.1:0-2663 GCA_964354925.1 uncultured Candidatus Saccharibacteria bacterium
GTGGCCGCATGGCCGAGAAATTATTTATTTTCAAACCAACTTTGTAATTTTTCTTTCACAAAAACAAAAATGAGGAATGCAGTTTTTCTCTAGAAATAACTGAAATTCAACTTTACTTATTGATAATATGACTCTCTTTACTTTTCCTCCAAACAGATATACCGCCTGTAATTAAGATGACTAAAATACTTATGACCAGATAGCTTATTGAAACAATAAGCGACATTTCTTCCTGATCGGTACATCCAAGCCCAGTGAAAAGTCCTGCACAACTTTTTGGTGTAGAAAATACCAACAGGGTTCCTAGCGGTATAAAAACTATAGAAAACCATCTCCATGCGATAAAAAATCTCCTAGGGAGGAGTATGAGAATCAAGGAGACAAGGAACAACACAGCAACCACCGGTGTTACGATGCCGGAGAAATCTGCATACTCACCCCTACATATGGTTTGCTGATCTGGTTCACACAAACCATAAACACTCCAAATAATACCGATAGTTGCAATGACAAGCAGAATAGCCAATATTTTCCTGTGACTCATCCTTACAAGGATAACAGATTTCTCTTTATTTTTTCAATAGTATTAAGCAACTTCCCTGATTCCTCCAAGGGTATCTGCTTTCCTGCTTGCGCTTCAATATAGTTAGTAAGCGCATTTATTTGATTCACCGCCGTTTTAGTATTTCCGCGGTTTAGAGCATCTAACACTGCATCAATCTTTGATATAACACCTTGCTCTATCCCTTTTGGTAATTTTAACGCTAACACAATGCGGCGCAGTAGTTCGACGGATGTTAGAGGCGAAGATACCGATTGAGGAGCAATTGAAAAATCAATCACTCCATCATTTTCTATATCTAAAGAAAGATTACTCATGTCCTGTAGCGTTTTGGCAGTCAGAACGCCCTTCGTTCCTTTAATAATGGGGATATTTTTGAATACGCGCGAGTCGGTAACGTTGCCGCCAGTAACCTCATCAATCGCGAGTGTTACCGATCCCAAATCCTGTCCTATAAATTCTATGCGGTATGTATCTTGTGAACCGACACCAAGATATTTCCCCTCGCCGATTTCAAGATAGTAACTATTTGGGATTTCTTCATCCACCACCATAACACTTGATGTCGCATTAGGATAAAGAGCAAGTCCAGTATGATTGCCAACACTATCATATATGTTCACCGCCACTGGCGACAATGCGCGAATACGCAATTTCTTACTCTCATCAAGATAACTACTGGGTTTCGTTGCTGTGATATGTGTCGGTAGATTGCTTTGGACCACTTCGTTTTTTACTAATTGTTTAATGAGCTCACGTACCGAATCCACTTCAAATATATCGCTATGATCCCTGTTTATCCTAAGGGAAAAGAGTTCATTGTTATAATCTGGCAAATTAACATAAAACTTATCTGCCTCTGATAGCGCGGTTGCGCTTGGCTCAACAACCGTTTCGTCTCCATCTATAGTAAAATCTGGTTCGTGCCAAAATATTTTTTTCGTCCAGCACTTTAGGGTGAGGGTCCACCCTCCGCATCCTTTTATTTCTTCTTCTCTATAATTAAGCGTGCGAATCGTATCAAGCCCCCATCCGGCAATTTGACTGATTTGTATGCTTGGGGGCACTTGCCACTCATCAAGCTCCGCTTGAGTCATTATTTTCTTTTGGACAAGATACTCGTTGAGAATATTTGGGGTAAATGTATCTTCTGGAGATGGTTTTGTTCTGCCTCCCTCTTTCCCTAAAAGAAAATCATTAAGTTCTGTTATGCTGTCAATCGAGGCACCATAACTACTGACAAAAGGCGCAAGCAACGAATCGGTTGTGCTAGTGCTAAACTTAACAACCGGATCGAGTACCCGCTCAAAGTATTTTTTTGACGGCAGTAAGGTGTACGCCGTTGGCATACTCTCGACAAGCGTTCGCTGTTCTTCTTTGTTAATTACCAAACGCTTGAGGCCGGTAACTTCTTCTCCATGTAAAAGTCCAAGAATGGCTTTGGGGGAGCCGAGTTGTGGGGAGGCAACGAGTATCAATTGCTCAACCAAATCGGTGTCTCCTTGTGCTACAAGTTTATCAATCACTTTTTTTGCTATTAACCCGCCCATACTGTGGGCAACAATAACAACTTTGCCAGTATTGGAAGTCGCTGCAAGATTTTTGATTGTTTCAGTAATGTATGGAATATCTGCGGTTTGGGAGTAGTATATTTTTTCTCCATCAGACCGCCCTTGCGAAAGTAAGGCGTCAAAATCAAGCCGCCAATCGTAAGGGATAACGACATAATCTTTGATAGTTTTTTCTTCGGTCTTCCACTTTTCTAAATCGCCTAAAAATGATTCATATATGTTACCTCCTATTTCCTGAATCTGATCAATAACCTGTCCTTCTTTAGTATATATTCCTAGATTGCTACTTGTGCCGTCACTTTCCATATGCAGCTGTCGCACATCTTCATGACGATTTGGTTCCCAGAGTTGATTTTCAAAAAATGTGCCTTGTTCATATAGACGGCTACCGAGGATGCCCGGGAGGAAAACGATATTAGAATATCCAATTACCTCAAATCGTTGTTCTTTACCTCCAGCTATGCCATCAAATATGTGAGACGGTCCTTTTCCGTCCGATACTTGAAACCGGTAGTGGTATATGCCGACAG
>CAYHBU010000113.1:0-2643 GCA_964354925.1 uncultured Candidatus Saccharibacteria bacterium
AAACTTATCGTATGAACACCGTATCAGAGAATCGTTGGCAAACGCTTTCTTTGGCCGAACAGTTGGCCAATATTGGCTCGGAAGTGGGCCGGGCGGCAAAATGGCAATACAAGGACGCCAAAACATTTGAATCAGCATCGGCACGGGCGCTTGAGCTTATTGACCTTACCCTGGAAGATCCTCGTTGGCGGAGCCGATTGTCGGAATTGGGCCGGTTGAAAGAAGTGTTTTGCGATGGTGTCCTGGGAGGCAAGGAATATGGTACAGATTTAGCAAATTTAGAAAACTACTTCCTTCCTTTCATGAATATAGTTGCTCGCGAATATTCGCTCTCTATACAAGGTCAGAATACAAGGTCAGATTTTGTATTAATAAAATAATGAGCTTAAATTTAATCAAAAACGAGGATATAAGCCGAAAGATAAAGAAAGAATTTAGTTATACTTTTTGGGTGGAGCAAAGCGGTCTCTATGCTATTGTTGTTTCGGCAAAAGCGAAAAGCTGGTTTCAAAATACGACAAAATTCATCTCTTTTTTTCGTGATGATAACCTGGCCATAAGAATAAACGGAACACCATTCCCTAAACTCTCCGGAGAACGGGGAGAATTTGACAGCGAAGCTTCTTGGAATGGAAATAAAACAAAAGGATTGAGACAGGTAAATCTCCTCGTTGCTTACCTTGAACAAGGAGAACAAGTTTTCCAGTTTGTTTCCAAGGGCACACCGTTGCTGGAGTTGATAGAAATATATCAGGTTAGTAAAAATCAAATTTCTATCGATCCGTCAAAATATGGAATAGAGAATGGCGATAGGCGGCCTTGGTTTAAGATATTAACCCAGAATGTTGGAGTGATAAGTGTTACTGCAAAAGCGACTGCAAGTTTGAGGAGTGGAGATGATAATGATTTGCAGATTCGAATAAACGGAATACGAGAACAGAATAATACTTCAAGGGCGCATAAGTATTGGTTTTGGTGTGGCCGTGTGCTTAATGACCAATTAAAAGTATTCACAAGAACAGTAAGTTTAAAACCAGGATATAATTATATTGAATTTTGGGCTGATGGAATGCCAATATTTAATGAGCTAAATGTCAGCACTACTCTGTCAGACAGAACACCTTCCGTTGGTGACCCTCTTTGGACGGGAGATTTTTATGACGATTCAGAAGAAATGATATTGGCCCGTCTCATTTTTGGAGAAGCTAGAAATCAAGCAGAAGAGGCAAAAATATGGGTGGCAAGCACTGTCTTTAACAGAATTAGTTCGCCAACATCCGATTGGTGGCCGGATACTGTTCATGATGTTGTTCTTCAAGATAGGCAATACAAATCATTTAATGACGATAACCGTCGTTTTATCGAAAGCCCACTCCTTGATCTCTCTCAAAAACAAAGCTGGGAAAGTTGTTATCTAATTTCTCAAGAAATTTTAAACGGTACGATCTTAATCCAACCGGAAGTTACTCATTTTCACGATATCAGACAATCTCAAGATGATTTTATGAAAATGATTCCTGATGGCAAGTTTTTAAAAAGGATAGATAATCTATTTTTTTATTGGAGTCCGCGCTAATCATATGATACGAAGAATCATAAATATTTCACTTAGAATCAGCTTTTTCATTATTATTGCCCTGATTTTGTTACCAATGGTCACATATATAATCGAACCTAGGCATATCATTGATTTTAGCACTAATCCAGTTGACCAAAAGTTATATGCAGATATTTCCTTTGGACCAATCGAAACATATTTTCCTTTATTCAAGATAGGTTTTATTGCTCAATATTCACGTCCGCACCTATTCTTACTTTGGTCACCGAACGGGAACCATTTTGCCTATATGGCTAATTTATCAGAATCCGAAAGAACCCCAGAAAAATATTATGCTATTATAGTTCTTAATCCAAGGACTTTTCAGCGAAAAACTGTGTTAATTACTGATGAAGGTAATTTTGCCTGGTTAGATAATGACACAATCCGTTATTTTAGGGGGGCGGGTACGGGAGTGGGGGTCTATAGGGATATCAACATAAACACTAAGAATCCTTTTATCGTTGCAAATTATAACACTCCTGTCGGATGGCAGTCAGTTACTTTAAAAGAAATGTCTGAAATGCGTGAGCAATTAGCGAAATTATCAAGATAACCTATGCAAGGTCGGACCTTGTATAATAGAATCATGTCCCAATATATTCACGAAGATAAAATTCAGGATTTAGAACTTAAGGCCAATGAAGCGCGGGAACTTTTGATTGAGATGCTCACGAAGGCGGGATCGGGGCATACGGCCGGGTCGCTCGGCATGGCCGATATTTTTACGGCTATGTATTTTCATATTTTAAATCACGATCCTAAAAATCCCGACATGCCGGAGCGGGACAGATTGATACTTTCCAATGGCCATATTACTCCCATTCGATATGTGATTATGGCCATGGCCGGATATTTTCCGGTTGAAGAACTTAAAACATTAAGAAAGTTTGGTTCGCGTTTACAGGGCCATCCCGAGAGAGAAAGATTGCCGGGGGTTGAAACAACCTCCGGGCCGTTAGGTTCCGGATTGGGTCAGGCGGCTGGATATGCCTATGCCGCCAGAATGGATGGCAAGAAATTCAGAACTTATTGTTTTATGTCTG
>CAYHBU010000114.1:0-2637 GCA_964354925.1 uncultured Candidatus Saccharibacteria bacterium
AACACCTATCCGCTTTGCGTACTCGGGATCAAGCGCATGCTCAGCATCAACAAACGCGCATCTACCTCCTCGTTTTTGTGATTCTGCGACAACGTGCAATGACAAAGTCGTCTTGCCCGATGATTCAGGACCAAAGATCTCAATTACCCTGCCCTTGGGCATACCGCCGACTCCAAGCGCCAAATCCAAAGAAAATGACCCTGTTGGGATTGATTCGATTTTTTGATTTTTAATGCCACCAAGGGTCATAATCGATCCTTCGCCGAATTTTTCCTGGATATTTTTTACGGCATTTTCCAGCATCTTTGATTTTTGGCTATCGCCTCCTGATTTTTTTTCCGCCATAGTTCTTCTTGAAACCTAAAGCTTGAAGCTTGAAACTTTTAATCTAAAGCTTGAAACTTTTAGTTTTATTATTTTAGTTTTCTAATAATACCCCATAACATTGCTCCGATGTCTTCTGTTAATTTCATTGCTATTTTATAATCTTTTTCTGATAAGTATTTCTCAACTTATGAAATTGAGACATAAGTTTCAAGATTCAAGATTGATGTTTCGCTTTTAACTTTGCGCTCTTATTTGTTGTATATGATCTTCCTAATCACTGTCGTCGTCTTCCCGAATCTGTTTTCCGCTTTCAATTCTACCACATTCAATCCCTCGCTCAAGCTGACCGATTCGCTAAACTCTCCCTTTTCATTGAAATTAACTGGCTTATCATTCATAGTCACGCTATTAGCGCCAAAGACAGACCCTTTGAGCAAATGATGCTCTTCATAAGTCACAAAATCATTGCCCATATTTTGGAGTATAACTTGGGGTGGCCTCATCAAGAAATATATTTGCCAGCCGAAGTATCCAAAAACTCCGACGAAAAATATGAGGCCGACAACCACAGCAATAAACCTAGGGGTCACCACCAAGCGTGGATATTTCAGTGTCGGCACTACATTTTTCTTGCTACGGACCTTATTGAACGCCTCGGCTTCTTGAAAATATAATTTCAAAAGATCGTCTCGTTCCAAATCTAAAGCTTTAGCATATTTAATAATGAATCCCCTCACGTAAACATCCGCCGGTAAATTTTTATAATTACCAGCTTCCAGCCACAAGAGATATTTAGCGGGAATCCTTGTCTGATAAGCGACATCGTCGACACTAAGCTTCAAGGATTCTCTGGTATGTTTTAATTTGTCGCCAAGCAATAAAGTTTGTTGATTTTCCATAAATTTATCCCATAAAGACGCTTATGCCATCTTGTCTTGGAACACTACACTTCATTTAATCTTTCTTGATTACCATCTTCGGTTCCGATTTCATCAGAATACACTATTCGAGGAGTGGCGCCGTTAGACGGTCCTACAATACCAGCATTTTCAAGCAAGTCTAGTAGGCGTGCCGCTCTTGCATATCCTACTCTCAATTTCCTTTGAAGCAAAGTGGCTGACGCTTTCTTGGCCTGGATGACTGCTATTTTTGCTTCTCCGAAAAGCTCATCTTCTTGTTCGTCGCCAGAACTGCCAAAATCCAATTGCATTCCATGAGGCCTCGCCTCTTCCATATTTATATCCTCATGCAATTCGCCGGCAATGTAATTTTTCCTCAAGAAATCTGTTATCTTTTTCACCTCTTTTTCCGAAACAAAACAGCCTTGGATGCGTTTCAATTTTGTGGAATCAGTAAACATAAAAAGCATATCTCCGCTACCGAGTAATTTTTCCGCGCCAGCGCCATCAAGTATTGTGCGCGAATCAATCTGGGAGGCCACCCTCAAGGCGATACGGCTTGAGATATTGGCCTTGATGAGACCAGTGATGACTTCTACCGATGGCCTCTGAGTCGATATAATCAAATGAAGTCCGACGGCGCGGGCAAGTTGAGCAAGGCGGACGATTGCGCCCTCAACCTCCCTGCCATGAGCCATCATCAAGTCTGCAAGCTCATCAACGACAATCACGATAAACGGCATCACCTCTGGAACCTCTTCATCTTGTTTCTTTGATCCTTGTTTTTTGATCACATAGTCGTTATAAGATGCGATATCGCGACAATTAACTTCTGATAAAATCTGGTATCTTTTGTCCATTTCTTTTACCGCCCAACGCAATGCATTGATTGCCTTTTCCCTGTCCACGACAACGGGAGCTAAAAGATGAGGGATGCCATTATAGACATTGAGCTCAACCCTTTTTGGGTCAATGAGCAAAAATTTCAGAATCTTGGGATGGTTGCGATAAATCAAACTTGCCAACACGGTATGCACGGCGACACTTTTTCCGGCACCAGTAGAGCCCGCAATCATAAGATGAGGCATCTTGCCAAGATCGGCATATGTCGGTTGGCCGGAAACATCGCGACCAAGAGCAAAGGTCAATGCCGATTTGTGCTCATTGATGCTATTGTCAGCGAGTAAATTCCTCAATCTGACAGTTGAAACGATTTTATTGGGCAACTCAATACCAACCAAAGGTCTGCCAGGTATCGGCGCTTCGATCCTGATTGGATGTGCAGCCAAAGCCATTGAAAGATCGCTCTGAAGAGCAGTAATCCTGGAAAGCTTCACTCCTTGAGCGGGCTTCAAGGTATATTGCGTCACTGTCGGTCCGACATTCACTTCGCCCATCTCTACATCGATAC
>CAYHBU010000115.1:0-2574 GCA_964354925.1 uncultured Candidatus Saccharibacteria bacterium
ACATAATAGCCACTATACGATACCCGCACAAACTAGTTTATCAAGTTATAAAGTTATCAAGTTTATAAAGTAAATACAAGATTATTTTGCACCAACTTTATAACATTATAACTTTTCTCTTTATAAACTAACTTGGTGCCGCGGGGGTGAATCGAACACCCTACGCTCGCCTCTTCAGGGCGACGCTCTACCAATGAGCTACCGCGGCATTACTTGATAAGATATAGGATTAAATTATAACAACTTATTTCCAAATCCTAACTTCAATTCAGGGTGGGCGCTGAGGGATTCGAACCCCCGACCCCCTCGGTGTAAACGAGATGCTCTAACCAACTGAGCTAAGCGCCCGAAATAATTGTTAACGATTAACAGTTAACAATTATTAACAAAATTAAGTTAATTGTCAAATGCTGACAGTTTAAAGTTATTCTTAAAACAATTCTTTTCTTTCTTTAGATTTTCTAATAATCTCAAAAGCCTCATCTGCCGAATCAACCAATGTATACAACTTCATATCTGTCACATCTATAGCCCTATATTTTTCATATAATGTGCCATCTACCCATTTCAAAAAAGGTTCCCAGTAATCTTTACCGAGTAAAACGACAGGGATGTCCCTTGAAATCTTGTTGGTCTGGATTAATGTCACGATTTCTGACATTTCATCGATAGTGCCAAAACCTCCAGGACAAAATACATAAGCTTGGGAAGCATAAGCCAACATTACTTTCCTGGTAAAAAAGTAATGAAAACCCATACCCTTTTTCACATAATCATTAATCCTTTGTTCGGTGGGTACGAGTTGGATATTGAGACCAACGGATTGAGCTCCAGCTTCATAAGCGCCACGATTAGCAGCCTCCATAATACCTGGTCCTCCACCGGTAATTATTGTGAAACCTTCTTGACCCAACAAGAATGCAAGGCGTCTCGCCTCTTTGTATGCTGGCACATCAGAAGGAAACCTAGCAGAACCGAAAAATGTGACCGTCCTACCAAGATCAGCTAAAAATTGGAAACCGTCAACGAATTCCGACATAATCCTGAATATTCTCCACAAAACGCTTTCGCGAAAATCCCTACCTCCAGGATTACTTGCTTCATTTTTGATAGATTTTTCTTCTGTCATATTTACATCACGAAACACACAACGTATAGCATGAAGCGCCCAAACACCCTCTTTTGCTTTATGTATAATGTTCTATGTTTTATGCTACATATTTTATGTTTTTAAATTTACCATTTTAAAAGATTGGGCGCAACCAGGTAGTGAAACTTCAGCACTTAATTTATAATGACATTTTTAAATATAGATTTATCTTATTTAATTAATATTTTTGTTTCAAATTATATGTTTTTATTCCGTTTTGACGGAATAGCTGAAGTTCTACTACCTGGCGCAACAATACAAAAGCCCCCGCGTTTTTACGCGGGGGCATATTTTATTCTACGGGACCGTCATACCTTGCCCCACTCTCTCCAATTTTGTATTCATTCTTGCTGTCCCAACCAGGGAAAGACACTACGATAGCATCCAAGAATCTCCCCTTGCCCTTTAAGTATCCAGGGATGACCTTGTGCGGGATGCCTGCTTCAATGATAGCAACCCAATCGCCACTGACAGGCACCTCGATTCTTCTTTCTCCCAACATCATACATCCCACTCCGGAAGTGAATATGAATATCTCTTCGGTGCGGCTATGTTCGTGCCAATCGCCCTCCTGCTCTGCGTGAAGAAATGCGACACTAGCACTACTCATATTGTCTCCGAATTTCAGATTGAGAAATTCTGAGATCCAGCCGGCCTTCGTGAATTCGCGCTTGGATTTCATGTGCGCACCCTTGTACCTGATGAACCTATAGCCATCTCCCATGATTTCCGTCGACATACCCTTATATCTGGGATATCCGATATGATTGATATCGCTTCTGCAATCTTTGAAAATCTCGAATCTCTTGAACTCGTCCGCCCAGAGAAATCTGCGGCCTTCTTCGGTTATTATTATCCTCTTCTGATCCCTCTTGATGAAACCGTTCACTATCGATAACAACCAAAAAATCCTCCTAGCATCTCTCGGGCCGACAATCTCTATGTCAGCTCTCAGCAATGATAGACCAGCCAGCCACTTCTTGAACTCCCTGTTCTTTTTGAAAGATCTCTCCTCCGAAGAAGCTGTAGTGTAGAGTGCAAGTAGCGTTAAATAGCATTTTTCTGCCCCAATCTTTCCTCTCTTCATTTTCCATCCTCCTGTCTTATGTGATTTTTAAAAAGCTTTTTTCGTTACCACACAATACAACGTTTTAAACAAAAAATCAACCCTGACATGGGTTGATTTAAAAGTCTGTAGGTGGAAGAGATAAATCCTCTCCCACCTACAAAATATGGACAGATGCTCTTATTTATATCTGTGCGCGGGAGAGGATTTGCCTCTCCCTGCGGTCGAGACCATCCATTTTGTAGCGACTCGAGAATACTCTTGTCGTCAAAATGGGGGGCCTTCGGTTCAAATCCTCTCCCACCTACAAAATATGGACAGATGCTCTTATTTATATCTGTGCGCGGGAGAGGATTTG
>CAYHBU010000116.1:0-2553 GCA_964354925.1 uncultured Candidatus Saccharibacteria bacterium
AATTAATTTCACATATTGCAGATATCAGGCTCAAGGTAGAGGCAGATGATTTGCCGGAGCTTTTTGTTATAGCTTTGGAAGGGATGAATTCGATAATGAAAGAAAAGAGAGACGAGAGAGGAGAAAAAAGAAAAAGAATCATCAGTGTAGGGTCGCCGGATGAAACGGCTTTGTTGGTAGACTTTTTGAATGAGGTCTTGTATCAATCACATACGAATAAAGAGATTTATGAAGAAATAAGATTTTTAGAATTTTCTGAAACTGCGCTCAAGGCGGAAATATATGGACAAGAAGTCGATGGATTCGACGAGGACATCAAGGCTGCGACATATCACGAAGCGGATATTGTAAAAAATAAAAATAATAACTGGGAAACAATTATTGTGTTTGATATATAGAAAGCGCAAAGCAATAATACAGAACCTGAAATTTGATCCATCTTTAATTTTAAATTGTGGTTTAATATTTTTCGCTTTACATTTTTAATTTGAAATATGCCAATCAATAAAAACAATCTGACTAAGATCAATGACTATCTTTGGGAGATACCCAAGAGTTTCCGCTCTGATATGCGTGTTCCAGCGCGAATATACGCGACGGAAAAAATGTTAGATGAAATTTTGAGTGATAGATCGCTTTGGCAACTTGTAAACGTGGCGACTCTGCCGGGAATGCAAAGATATGCCCTTGCCATGCCAGATATTCACGAGGGTTATGGATTTCCGATTGGCGGAGTGGCAGCGATGGATTACGAGACTGGCGTGATATCGCCGGGCGGAATCGGATATGACATCAATTGTGGCGTTAGGATGTTGAAATCAAATCTATCCTTCAAAGATGTGGAGCCTCATCTGGAAAATTTGGCGCGAGAATTATACCGCGAAATACCGTCTGGTGTTGGAAAGGGCGGGGAATTAAATCTGAACGATAAAGATTTCAACGAAGTTTTAAAATATGGCGCCAAATGGATGGTGAATAGAGGATACGGTCTTGGAAATGATGCACATTTTTTGGAATCTTTCGGATGCCTTGATAATGCTGATCCGGAAAAAGTATCAGATCACGCAAAGTCTCGCGGTCGCGATCAACTTGGCACGATGGGCGCTGGCAATCATTTCGTGGAGGTGGATAGGGTCGATGAAATTTTTGATGAAAAAACAGCAGGAATTTTCGGACTTAAAAAGGATCAGATCGTGATCCTGATACATACTGGATCTCGCGGACTCGGGCATCAGGTGGCCACTGATCATATCCGCATAATGATGCGGGCGATGCCGCGGTATGGCATAACGCTTCCTGATCGAGAGCTTGCTTGCGTGCCGTTTTTGTCTCCCGAGGGACAAGATTATTTTAGCGCTATGGCTGGAGCTGCAAATTTTGCTTGGGCCAATCGACAGATGATGACTCACGAAGTGCGTCGATCCTGGAAGAATATTTTTGGTGAAGCAGGTGGTGAGCTGGATATTTTATATGATGTTGCTCATAATATTGCAAAAATTGAAGAATATTTTATTGAAGGAAAACACAAAAAAGTCATCATGCATCGCAAGGGAGCGACTCGCGCATTCGGACCAGGCCATAAAGATGTGATTGAAGAATACAGGGAGAGTGGTCAGCCAGTTTTGATACCTGGAAGCATGGGGAGTTCGTCATTTGTGCTTGCAGGGACTGTTGAAAGCTCAAAAGAAGCCTTTGGATCAAGTTGCCATGGTGCTGGACGAAGGATGTCTCGCCACGAAGCAAAAAGATAAATTATTGGCAGCGAGCTCAAGCAGGAACTGGAAGGCGAAGGAATCCATATGAGGATTGGATCGATTGAAGGACTTGCTGAAGAGGCGCCACAAGCCTACAAGGATGTAAAACAAGTAGTGGATGTCGTGCATGGTGCGGGCATTGCAAGAAAAATTGCCGAATTGAAACCGGTGGCAGTTATCAAGGGATAGATTTTTATGTATAATAAGAGCATGTTTTTTAATTTTTAATTTTGCATCATTATTTTGTTTCAGCCTTCCCACTGGCAGACATTTTGAGCATTACATTTTTAAGTGACATTAGCCAATAAAATAAATTTAATTTTAATATCGGTAGTCGGAGTTGTTTTGGCTGTCGCTTTTTGGGTTTTGAGCGATATCGAGGGTGATAATTTCAAAAAACAAATCAAAAATAATTCTGATACCGTCGTCGGATTATTGCGCGGAGACATCGAGAGGATGTTTCGTCAGATACATGACCAGAAAGATTCATTGCAGGCGGTCGTCGATAAATTGGGCTCTGTTGAGGGTATAAAATATGTTCAGGTTTTTGATACTCAGGGTTATCATGTTGCTGCAACCCAGCACGATTTAGTTGGCACGAAAACAGACGAGAAAGATATCGACGTGATAAGGCGAGTCATCGAAGGACAACACGCCATAACAGACATAGATGAGGAGGAGACATTTTTTGAATTAGAAAGGCACATACCCATCAAATTGATCACTTCTGGGGTTGATTCGGAAATAATTAATATCATTGAAACAGAAGTGGTGACTAGGTCAAAAAGTCCAGAAGATG
>CAYHBU010000117.1:0-2547 GCA_964354925.1 uncultured Candidatus Saccharibacteria bacterium
CAATGATACGAAGAAGTCGGAAATCGTTGATTACAAGATTCCTCCAATGACGGCTTTATGGGTGAAAGAGGGTGAGCTCGTGGCTCCTGGTCAACAATTATGTGAAGGTCATCTTGACTTGCTTGAGCTTTTCAAGTCTGCCGGATTTTCTGCTCTGATCAGATATATCGTAAAAGAAATCCAGAAAGTTTACGTATCGGAAGGCGAGTCAATCAATGACAAGCACGTTGAAGTAATCATTAGGCAAATGCTTTCACGTATCAAGATTACGGAATCTGGTGGTACTGAATTTGCAATCGGTGATGTCGTCGAAAGAGGCATCTACGAGGCAGCTAACATTGAAATGAAAAAACAAGGCAAAGAGCCTGCTAAGGGCGGTACACTGCTTCTTGGTATTACAAAGGTTGCTTTGACCACGGACAGTTTCCTTTCAGCAGCGTCTTTCCAAGAAACTGCCAAGGTATTGATCAATGCTTCTCTTTCGGGCAAAGAAGACAAACTCAGAGGACTTAAAGAAAATGTCATTATCGGTAAATTGATTCCTGCAGGTACGGGATTCACTGGGCTCGAAAAATAGACAATTTCTCTAGTGTGAAAACAAAACAGCCACGACGCGAAGTCGTGGCTGTTTTGTTTTATTGTTTTATAATATAATAAATATAGCTATGGATAAAAAAGTGATACTTACGATAATTATTGTAGTCGTTTTGTCAGTGATTGCGTATTTTGGTTATGGGTATTATTTGGAATCTAAAAAGTTGAGCGAACTGTCAAAGATGAGACAAAGAGAATTATTAGCAAGAGAAGAATTGATTGCAGGACAAATAAAAGAGTTGAATGAACAGAAAAAAGCATCAGATGCGCAACTGGCAGATGAAAAAATGCAGCTGGAAGATTTAAGCAAGCTCCGCGAATCATCAATGTCCGATGTGCCGGATCAAGATCAAGT
The DNA here is from genome assembly GCA_964354925.1 of uncultured Candidatus Saccharibacteria bacterium. Taxonomy (GTDB): domain Bacteria; phylum Patescibacteriota; class Minisyncoccia; order GWC2-36-17; family GWC2-36-17; genus GWC2-36-17. Next base: position 950 of record CAYHBU010000117.1, read on the forward strand.
CCAGACACAGTTGAATGATTTGGACAGATTGAGACAATTTCAAAATAATCATTAATTGGCAAATAATACTATGCTAAAAGATTTTTTAAAAACTGCAGCCCTTTCTTTGATTGCTATGTCTCTTGTCGGCGTTGCTTATGCCTGGACAGAGCCAAGTCAAAGTCCGCCAAATAGTAATGTCTCGAGTCCCATAACTGTTGGCGCTCTCAGCCAATATAAATCCGGGGCTATCGGAGTGGGAGGAGTTTTGTGGGGAAACTCCAATGCCATCTTTGATGGCAATGTCGGTATCGGGACTTCAAGTCCAGGATATAAATTAGATGTTGTCGGCCAAATCAAGTCAAATTCTGGTGGTTTTGTTTTTCCTGATGGAACGACACAAACGACAGCAGCTACTACGGCCACTAAAAGTCCGGCGATATATCAATGTCCTGGGTGGGGATGTGGTTGTTTGAATCAATTGTCAACATCAAATACTTGCACTACTTGTGATCCAACACAAGTGAGCTGTAGTTTTGTGGGCTACCTTGTCCAATAAATATATTTATATTCAGTAAGACTTTTCCGACTCGTTTTATTGATAAAAAAACAAAATTTAGCTTAGCGATGCAATTTAGTAGGCGCTATAATCCATCATAAAAACCTCCGATATTGGAGGTTTTTATGAGCTGGAGGAAGTTTTTGCGTAATTTGAATTCTTGGTCCAATTTTGCTAAGATTCTTAAATAAATCAATACTATGGCTAAAAATCCTAACAAAAAAAAACAACAAGATGCTGAGGAACCCACGGGAATCCGTGGCAGGCTTGATTTGCACCCCGACGTGTCCCATTCCTTGGTGGGAGTCACATTTATCGCTCTGTCATTTTTCATATTTTTAGTTTATTTCAATGTGGCGGGTCCAGTCGGATCAGCCTTGCATGATTTCTTCAGAATAACTTTTGGTTATGGATTTATCTTGTTACCGCTTACGGTGCTGGCGATGGCCATTGTTTTTTTGAGGGTTCATCGGTTAAATATTTATTTCCCGACAATCTTGGGCGGGTCTTTGTTCTTGGTGTCTTTGCTTGGCCTTTTTGAATTAGTGATCAGGAATGATAATCCCGGTGGCTATATCGGTCTTGCGGCATCTTTTCCATTGCAATATATGTTTGGCCAGTGGGCGACCGGTATTATACTGATTGCTGGATTTGTTGCGGGTCTAATCATTGCTTTCAATATTTCTTTAAAGAAAAAATTGCAGGATTTGGTTGCGGAAGATGGCGTGGATGAAAAGACAGAGACGAAAGATGATAAAAAAGAAAAAATCGAAGAAAAAATTTCGGTTAAGATGACCGAAGAAACGATTGAAGAAATAAAAGCCAAAGAAGATGAAAGCGCAAAACGCAAAGCGCAAAGCGCAAAACAAAAAGCCCAAGCGTTAGATAGCAAGATGCAGGGAGATAATTTTGGATTGCTTATGGTCAAGGTCAGTCAAGATGATAATTATCAGGCGCCACCACTCGATCTTCTGGCGAGCGAGGAGGGCAGTCCGTCCAGTGGTGATGCAAAGGCGTATAGATCGGAAGAGCGTCGTGTAGGGAAAGAGTGTAGATCTCG
>CAYHBU010000118.1:0-2513 GCA_964354925.1 uncultured Candidatus Saccharibacteria bacterium
GACGGTCATCAAGCGGACTCCTCTCATAGTCCATACCCACAATAGTTATGTGCTCCGCGCAATGCCTGCCCGCCTCTGGAGGGGACGGTGTTCAAATTTATTACCGAATATTTTCATCATCCCTGAGCCTGCCGAAGGATAAGTAGGTAGAACGTATTATCTGTCTTTTTTTATTGTGATTCGTCCATTATTCGTCTATAATACGTCCATATTATGTTTAAACCAAAATACTCTATTTCTTTAGAATTATTGGACAATATCAAAAAAATCTCATCCGTAGTAACGCGACTCAATGCCAGAACATATACCAATATTATTTTGCATAAGTTTAAACAGAAAGCAAGAAATTTATCAGCTCATGCTTCAACCAGCATAGAAGGTAATCCATTACCCCTTACAGATGTCAAAGCGCTTCTAAAATCACGACCGGAATATATCAGGGACACTCAGCGAGAAGTATTGAATTATAACAAGGCTCTGGTTTGGCTTGAAAAGGAACTTAAAAGATCATCTCCTTTATCTATCACACACGATGTCATTCACAAAATTCATACCTTTGTTATGGATAATCTCATGACTGAAACGAAACTTCAGGATTACCGGAATGAACCTGTATTCGTCAACGATCCGCGCGAGCATAAAACAATATATTGGCCTCCAGATCAACAGGACGTAAAAAATTTAATGAGAGAACTTATTGAATTTATCCATCACAGTCAAAAAGATATGGATCCATTACTTGTATCGGGAATATTTCATAAGCAATTTGTGATAATACACCCGTATATTGACGGCAATGGAAGAACTGTTCGACTGATAACAAAAGCACTTCTCGCTTCAATGGGATTGAATACATTTAACTTATTCAGCTTTGAAAACTATTACAATAACAACGTAACGAACTATTTTAAATATGTAGGAGAACGGGGAAATTATTATGATATAGTTGATAAAATTGATTTTACTTCCTGGTTAGTGTACTTCACCGGAGGAATTATTGACGAACTTCTTCGGGTTAGCAAAGAATTAGACAAAGAAATTATGACTCCTCAGACACTATTGTCAGATTACGAAGAAAAAATGCTTGCATATATTGATACGAAAGGATTTATTACGGATAGAATTTATTCCACATTGACCAAACGGGCAAAGGCGACTCGCAATCTTGATTTTCAGAAACTTATTTCCATGGGAATTATCAAGATGGAAGGAAAAGGGAAAGCAACATATTATAAGAGGGTATAAATGGTGGCTATGATCCGACCACGCTCACCATCCTGAATGGAATTGAAGGACTTCTAAACTATCACTTGCTCCGGGCAATGGACGGTGTTCGAACTTATTATAAGTCTCTGTAGCCTCGTGTGATCGAGAGAGTTCATTAGTGTTAGTTTGAAATCAATTTACAAGCACTGTCAGAATCTCCTCAGCATGAGTCCTTATGACGAAATGTCCTTCGTTTGGATACACAACGAATTTGCTGTTTGAAATTTGTGATGCATAGTATGCTCCCATTTTAAGAGAAACATTCTTATCAGCCTCTCCATACCACAGAAATACAGGAATCTTAATATTTTTTAGGCGAAAACCCCAGTCATTAGTGTACAATTTCAAATCCATTGCACAGCCCTCTTTCCCTTGTCGAAACGCTTCGTCTCTGTTATGTATAATATCTTGCTTTACTGCTTTCGACAGCAGATTTCTATCTGCTTTTGCTCTATACCCAAACGAAAAGACGTCCGGAAGATACTTTCTTGCTTGCGCGAAGTGAAATGACGAGGTTAGCTCAATGAGAAAAGGAAATATATGGTAACAATACCAAAAAACCTTATTAAAAAACGCCATTCCCTGTAACACACCTTCAATATCAGTTGGTGCAAGACCAACTACAATCCCAACTTTGCTTAGCCTATTTGGAATTTTATATGCACAGACAGCAGCATATGGTCCACCACCCGATATTCCAACAACGGAAAATTTTTTAATTTTTAGTTTGTCCGCAACAGCAATAACATCATCAGGCCACTCAAGGAGCGTTCTCTGTTCCTTGAAATCCGATATTCCATATCCTGGTCTATCAAGTGAAATTACACGAATACCCAATTTCCTTGCTGTTTCGTCTGTTGCTTTTGCTTGAAAGCGAGAACTTGGCCAACCATGAAAAAAGAACAACGGCTTTCCTTTTGGATCGCCATATTCTGCATATCCTATTTTTCTACCCCCAAAAAGGGTAACTATTTGATTTTCTTTGGTCTTTATAAGTGAATTATATCAAAAAGTTCGAACCGTCCTACGAGGGGTACAAAAAATTTGAGGCTTAAAATCACTTACTCCGAACAATAGACGATATTCGAACTTATTATTTATTTTACGATATACCTAAAATAGGTTTCATTTGCAAATAGTACCTGCTCAATAAACAACCGTTTCATCTCGCAAATACTTCCCTGTTCGTAAAATAATATCAATGCTTTTTTAAACACATCTACGTCAACACTTCGATCTGATAAAGG